>CALDYQ010000010.1 GCA_937944385.1 uncultured Burkholderiales bacterium
CAGGCCTACAGAACGCTCCCCTACCACGTGCGCTTGCGCGCACATCCGCAGCTTCGGTTACCGGCTTAGCCCCGTTACATCTTCCGCGCAGGAAGACTCGATCAGTGAGCTATTACGCTTTCTTTGAAGGATGGCTGCTTCTAAGCCAACTTCCTGACTGTCTTAGCCTTCCCACTTCGTTTCCCACTTAGCCGATATTTGGGACCTTAGCTGGCGGTCTGGGTTGTTTCCCTTTCGTGTCCGGACGTTAGCACCCGGTGCACTGTCTCCCGCGCTGACGCTTCCAAGTATTCGGAGTTTGCCATGGTTTGGTAAGACGCCATGTCCCCCTAGCCATAACAGTGCTCTACCCCTTGGAGCGATACGCGAGGCACTACCTCAATAGTTTTCGGGGAGAACCAGCTATTTCCAGATTTGTTTGGCCTTTCACCCCTATCCACAGCTCATCCACTACTTTTGCAACAGTAGTTGGTTCGGTCCTCCAGTGAGTGTTACCCCACCTTCAACCTGGCCATGGATAGATCATCTGGTTTCGGGTCTACACCCTGCGACTGGACGCCCTATTCGGACTCGCTTTCGCTGCGCCTTCCCTACTCGGTTAAGCTCGCCACAGAATGTAAGTCGCTGACCCATTATGCAAAAGGTACGCAGTCACCCTTGCGGGCTCCTACTGTTTGTATGCATGCGGTTTCAGGGTCTATTTCACTCCCCTCCCGGGGTTCTTTTCGCCTTTCCCTCACGGTACTGGTTCACTATCGGTCGATCACGAGTATTTAGCCTTGGAGGATGGTCCCCCCATCTTCGGACAGGATTTCACGTGTCCCGCCCTACTTGTCGTGCGCTCAGTTCCACCTCCGTTCTTTCGCGTACGGGGCTATCACCCTCTGTGGCCGGCCTTTCCAGGCCATTCCGCTAAAACAGAAGCTAAAACGCACAGGCTGGTCCGATTTCGCTCGCCACTACTTTCGGAATCTCGGTTGATTTCTTTTCCTCTGCCTACTTAGATGTTTCAGTTCGGCAGGTTCGCCGCCGCGCGCCTATGGATTCAGCGCGGGCTACCCTTGCGGGTGGGTTTCCCCATTCGGACATCCCCGGATCGATGTCTGTTTGCCGACTCCCCGGGGCTTTTCGCAGGCTGCCACGTCCTTCATCGCCTGTGATCGCCAAGGCATCCACCACATGCACTTAGTCGCTTGATCCTATAACCTTGCCGCCTTCGCCTCATTGCCTTGGGCGGCGGTCATGGAGCGACCGCGTTGCCGTTCTCAGTTGCTGAGAGCTTGAATGCAATCACAACCCGGCACCAGCGCCGCTGATACTTGGGCGCTGGTGCGCTTTGCTTCTTCCGAATTGTTAAAGATCGAAACAGCCTGGCCGAAAGGCCAGATGGAAGCGAGCGCCGGCGCGCTGGCGCTTTCATCTGGTCTCGCGAACGGTGGTGGAGGTGAACGGGATCGAACCGATGACCTCCTGCTTGCAAAGCAGGCGCTCTCCCAACTGAGCTACACCCCCGATTGAGAATCGCTGGTGGGTCTGGTTGGATTCGAACCAACGACCCCCGCCTTATCAAGACGGTGCTCTAACCGACTGAGCTACAGACCCGGGCAGTCCAGTTGTTCTGGCCTGTCGGCCCGGCCGCGCCAGGCGGATGCGGACGATCGCGCCACCCTGCGCACTCGCTGCTTGCGAGAAACGAACCGATAAGTGTGGGCGCGAGAATCTCGACGCGCTCTCGTGAAAGGAGGTGATCCAGCCGCACCTTCCGATACGGCTACCTTGTTACGACTTCACCCCAGTCATGAATCTCACCGTGGTCGCCGCCCTCCTTGCGGTTAGGCAAACGCCTTCTGGTGAAACCCACTCCCATGGTGTGACGGGCGGTGTGTACAAGACCCGGGAACGTATTCACCGCGACATGCTGATCCGCGATTACTAGCGATTCCGACTTCATGCAGTCGAGTTGCAGACTGCAATCCGGACTACGACCGGTTTTCTGGGATTGGCTCCCCCTCGCGGGTTGGCAGCCCTCTGTACCGGCCATTGTATGACGTGTGAAGCCCTACCCATAAGGGCCATGAGGACTTGACGTCATCCCCACCTTCCTCCGGTTTGTCACCGGCGGTCCCACTAGAGTGCCCTTTCGTAGCAACTAGTGGCAAGGGTTGCGCTCGTTGCGGGACTTAACCCAACATCTCACGACACGAGCTGACGACAGCCATGCAGCACCTGTGTGCAGGTTCCCTTTCGGGCACCTCCGCATCTCTGCGGAGTTCCTGCCATGTCAAGGGTAGGTAAGGTTTTTCGCGTTGCATCGAATTAATCCACATCATCCACCGCTTGTGCGGGTCCCCGTCAATTCCTTTGAGTTTTAATCTTGCGACCGTACTCCCCAGGCGGTCGACTTCACGCGTTAGCTGCGTTACCAAGTCTGTAAAGACCCGACAACTAGTCGACATCGTTTAGGGCGTGGACTACCAGGGTATCTAATCCTGTTTGCTCCCCACGCTTTCGTACATGAGCGTCAGTCTCATCCCAGGGGGCTGCCTTCGCCATCGGTGTTCCTCCACATCTCTACGCATTTCACTGCTACACGTGGAATTCCACCCCCCTCTTACGGACTCTAGCTGCGCAGTCACAAATGCAGTTCCCAGGTTAGGCCCGGGGATTTCACACCTGTCTTGCGCAGCCGCCTGCGTACGCTTTACGCCCAGTAATTCCGATTAACGCTCGCACCCTACGTATTACCGCGGCTGCTGGCACGTAGTTAGCCGGTGCTTATTCTGCAGGTACCGTCATTAACGCGGGGTATTGGCCCACGCCGTTTCGTTCCTGCCAAAAGCGGTTTACAACCCGAAGGCCTTCTTCCCGCACGCGGCATGGCTGGATCAGGCTTTCGCCCATTGTCCAAAATTCCCCACTGCTGCCTCCCGTAGGAGTCTGGGCCGTGTCTCAGTCCCAGTGTGGCTGATCATCCTCTCAGACCAGCTACCGATCGTCGCCTTGGTAAGCCTTTACCCCACCAACTAGCTAATCGGACATCGGCCGCTCCTCTAGCGCGAGGTCTTGCGATCCCCCGCTTTCCTCTCCCGAGCGTATGCGGTATTAGCGTAACTTTCGCTACGTTATCCCCCACTACAGGATACGTTCCGATGCATTACTCACCCGTTCGCCACTCGCCACCAGGGTTGCCCCCGTGCTGCCGTTCGACTTGCATGTGTAAAGCATGCCGCCAGCGTTCAATCTGAGCCAGGATCAAACTCTTCAGTTCAATCTCTGCCAATTTCACAAATCACTCAAATACACTGAACGGTTCTTCGACAAAGCTTCCACTCACGGAACATTCGCATCACCTTGGCGGCCTGGCAGGGCCGGGCAACACGCTCCCGAAAGCTTCAACTTCGTCTCCCCATCTTCGTGTTGACGCTCGCTCCGATCAGTCACCCCACCCAGACAGCACACCAACAGCCCGACTCTCGCCAGACCGTAGCCACTACCCGAGTACAGGACCTCGCCAGCAAGGCGCCCACACGATTCGGTTGTCCTACTTGTTAAAGAGCATCGCCCCGAGAAACACGTCCTCGAGACCGCGGGCGCAGCACCAGAGCACACCCGACTTTGAGTTCGACCCAGCAGACACCGAGCTCAGCGCCCAACGTCAGCCGCAATCGCAACACAATCGCAACGCAATCGCTTGGTTGCGGGGGAAGGATTTGAACCTTCGACCTTCGGGTTATGAGCCCGACGAGCTGCCAGACTGCTCCACCCCGCGGCCGTCAATCAATCCGAGCCTCCGAAGGCAACTGTCGCAACTGTCGCTACCCCGCCGGCTCCTCGCCCCAACCGATCCAGACCACCCAAACTTCGATGCGATCTTCGATGCGGTCGCATCGCGTCGTTCGTGTCTGATCAGCGAAGACCGAAATTATGACACAGCAAATTTCCGCTTGTCAAATCGATTCGGGAAACAGCCCAACAACAGAGACACAAAGGCCACGAGAGGCAACGAGGCCAACCACTCCCGCGCTTGAATCGGTCCTTCCTCAGGAAGCGGTGCGTGGCCACACCGAACGCGGCTTGCGCGGGGCCGACCGCGCGCGGTTGGGCGCTAGCGGGGCTGCCTTGGTCATGTTCGCGCCTCTCGCAGCTTCCCCCGCTTCGGCCGCAGACTGGTTTGCGGCGCGCGGCTTCGGCTGTTCTGCCCGTGTGCGTTGTGTCGCAACGAACTCGCGGATGCGCGGATAGACGATATTGCGCCACTTGCTGCCGGAGAAGATGCCGTAGTGCCCGCAATCCGGCACGAGGAGGTGTCCGCGCTCCGACTCGGGGATGTTTGCGCAGAGCCTGTGCGCAGCCTGCGTCTGGCCAGGACACGAGATGTCGTCCGCGCCGCCTTCGATCGTGAGCAGTCCGACGTCGCGGATCGCCTCGGGACGCACGCGGCGACCATCGACATCCATGATGCCGCGTGGCAGCCGTTGCTCCTGGAACACCTGCTGCACGGTCTCGAGGTAATAGGCTGCGTCGAGATCCAGCACGCTGTTGTATTCGTCATAGAAGCGACGGTGTGCCTCGGTGCTGGCACCGTCGCCGCGACAGAGGTCCAAAAAGAATTGCCAGTGCGACTTGGCGTGATGACCCGGGTTCATGGCTACGAAGCCGTAGTGCTGCAGAAAGCCCGGATAGACGCGTCGCCCATGGCCGGGATACTTGGCCGGCACCTGCGCGATCACGTGACGCTCGAACCAATCAAGCGAGTGTTTGGTCGCATAGTCGTTGACGCTCGAAGGATTGACACGCGTGTCGATCGGGCCGCCCATCATGATCATCGCAACCGGTCGATAGGGATCATCGTCTTCGGCCATGAGGCTCACCGCGCAGAGCACCGGCACGGTGGGTTGACAGACCGACATCACGAATACGCCAGGGCCGATATGACGCAGAAAGTCCCGGACGTAGGCCACGTAGTCGTAGAGGTGAAAGATGCCCTCGGACAGGGGAACGAGACGTGCATCGCGCCAGTCGGTGATGAACACCTCGTGGTGCTGCACGAGCGAGCGGACCGTGTCCCGAAGCAAGGTGGCGTGATGCCCCGACAAGGGGGCCACGAGCAGGATGCGCGGTTCGTCGCGCGCGCCGATCTTGGTGAAGCGGCGCAGCTGGCAGAAGGGCTTTTCGCGCACAACCGTTTCTTCGATGGCGTGCGTGTGACCATCGACCACGACGGAGTGGATGCCGAAGGGTTGCTTCGGATAGTCCTGCGTGAGCCGGACGGTCATCTCGCTCGCAGCAAGCAGCAGGTCATTCGGTGGCGTCGATTTCCATGGATTGCCGTCCGACTGGGCCCATGTCATGCCCATTTGGGCTGCGAACCGCATGGGTGCACCCAGCGATTTCTGAACTTCGTGAAACGCGTACAACATCTCTTTAGTCCCCTCGGTCCTTGCCAGCCATCTCAGGCACGCTTGCCGGTCTATCTCCGGCGTTCAAATGAGATCCAACCCGCGCGCAAGGTCCTCGCGCAGATCCTCCTGCGCCTCCAAGCCGACGGCAACGCGAATCAGAGTATCGTGGATTCCTGCCCGAGCCCGCGCTTCCGGGGTCATTCGCGAGTGCGTCGTGCTGGCAGGATGCGTGATCGTGGTCTTGACATCACCCAAGTTGCCAGTGATCGACATGGTGCGCGTCGCATCGATCACGCGCCACGCGGCGGCGCGGTCCCCCTTGACCTCGAACGACAGCACGGCACCGCCACCCGACTGCTGGCGCCTGGCGAGCGCATGCGCGGCATGCGATGGCAAGAAAGAGTAATTGACCCGCGCGACCTTGGGCTGCTCCGCGAGCCACGTGGCTAGCGCAAGCGCATTCTCGCTGTGGGCGCGCATGCGGATCGGCAGCGTCTCGAGCCCCTTGAGGATCACCCAAGCGTTGAACGGCGCCATGCTGGCTCCGGTGGTTCGCAGGAAGTTGTAGACGGTCTCCTTGCACAGCGCACGCGAGCCAACGATTGCGCCACCCATGACGCGCCCCTGGCCATCGAGATGCTTTGAGGCGGAATGGATGACACAGTCTGCGCCCAGCTCGAGCGGGCGCTGCAAGATGGGGGTGCAGAAGCAGTTGTCGACCGCGAACAACGCGCCCACCGACCGTGTCATCTCGGCGATGGCGGCGATGTCGAACACCTCGGCGGTGGGGTTCGACGGCGTCTCGAGAAACACGAGCCGCGTACGTGGCGTGATGGCTGCTCGCCACGCGTCGAGCGAGGTGCCCTGCACGACCGTGGTGTCGACGCCGAACTTGCCCATGACCTGCGGCCCGAACACGTTGAGCGTGGAGCCGAAGACGCTTCCGCTCGTCACGATGTGATCGCCGGTCTTGCAGACCGCCATCGCCAGCGCACTGATGGCCGCCATGCCCGTCGCCGTCGCGATGGCGGCCTCGCCCCCCTCGAGTGCGGCCAGGCGCTGCTCGAACATGTCGACCGTCGGATTGGTGAAGCGCGAGTAGATGTAGCCGGGCTCCTCCCCGGCGAAACGCCGTGCAGCCATCTCGGCCGACTCGTGGACGAAGCTCACGGTCGGAAAGAGCGCCTCGGAGTGCTCTAGGAAGGGCGTCCGCAGACCGCCCGCTCGGATCGCGAGCGTGTCGAGATGTGCCCTCTGCTTGCCTGGTTCTTGCGCCTCGAGCGCGGGATCCTGCTCGCTCATTCGTCCGCCGACACTGCCTCGCCGCGCGACGCATCGCGCGACCGGGCCAATCCATGCAGAAAGTCGACTGTGATGTCGCCGGTCACATAGCAGCCGTCAAAGCAGGAGGCGTCGAAATCTACGATCGCCGGATTGCCTGCACGGATCGCGCGCTTCATGCCTTCGATCGACTGATAGACCACGCGATCGGCGCCGATTGCGTCGGCGATCTCCTCATCGGTCTTCCCGACGGCGATCAGTTCACTCGGCGTGGGCATGTCGATGCCGTAGACGTTCGGATACTTCACCGGCGGTGCAGCGCTCGCGAAGATGACTTTCTTCGCACCGGCCTCGCGCGCCATCTGCACGATCTCGCGGCTGGTCGTGCCGCGGACGATCGAGTCGTCGACGAGAAGCACCGTCTTGCCGCGGAACTCGCTCGCGATCGGATTGAGTTTCTGACGCACGCTCTTCTTGCGCATCGCCTGGCCGGGCATGATGAACGTGCGGCCAACGTAGCGGTTCTTCACGAAGCCCTCGCGGTACGGGCGCACAAGACGCGTCGCCAATTCGAGCGCACTCGGGCGTGAGGAATCGGGTATGGGAATGACCACGTCGATTTCGCGCGCCTCGGGCAGCGCGAGCACCACCCGCGAGAGCTCCTCGCCGAGGCGGACACGGGCGTCGTACACGCTGACGCCATCGATCACCGAATCGGGCCGTGCAAGATAGACATACTCGAAGATGCAGGGGTTGAGACTCGGTGCCGCAGCGCACTGCTCGGCGTGGAGATGGCCCGCGAAGTCGATGAAGATCGCCTCGCCGGGCGCCACATCCCGCTCGAGAGCGAAGCCGAGGACGTCGAGCGCAACTGTCTCGCTGGCGACCGCGTACTCCGGACCGGCCATGCTTTCATTCATGCCGTAGACGAGCGGCCGGATTCCAAAGGGGTCGCGAAACGCGAGCAACCCGTAGCCCGCAATCATCACCACGACGGCATAGGCACCGCGGCAGCGCTCGTGCACGCCACGGACGGCGCGGAAGATGCGCTCGGGTGTCAGGCGGTGGCCGGGCACGTCGGCCACGGCGCGCTCGAGTTCAAGCGCAAACACGTTCAGGAGCACCTCGCTGTCGCTGTTGGTGTTGATGTGCCGCGCGTCGATCTCGAACAGCTCCTGCTTCAACTGTTCGCTGTTGGTCAGATTGCCGTTGTGTGCGAGTGCGAGACCGAAGGGTGAATTGACGTAGAACGGCTGCGACTCGTGCACCGAGCTGGCCGATCCCGCGGTCGGGTAGCGCACATGGCCGATGCCGGCGTTACCGAGCAGGTCACGCATGTTGCGGGTGCGGAAGATGTCGCGCACCATGCCCTGGGCCTTGTGCATGTGGAACATGGCCCCGTCCGCAGTCATGATGCCGGCCGCATCCTGCCCTCGGTGCTGGAGGGTCAAGAGCCCGTCATAGATCATCTGGTTGACCGGGCCGTGACTGACGATGCCGATGATGCCGCACATGGAAGGGCTCCTCAGAGGGTCGGGGCAAGCGCTGTCGTGGCCGGCGGCTGGTACCGGAGGTGTCGCGCCAGATCATCGGGCAGCCGCGACCGAAGGAGCGCGGCTGCCGTCTCGATCGGACGCGCGGTGATGCTTTCGCGCCACCACGCTGCGCCCGGCAAGGCCGTGGCCCCCGCGAGCAGCACGAACAGGACGACGATCAGCCCGCCGCGGACGATACCGAACATCATGCCGAGCGAGCGATCGATGAACCCGAGACCCACCGCATGCGTGAGCTTCGTGAAGAGATGACCGACGAGCGAAAGCGCAACGAATACCGCCACGAACACGAGGGCATGCCCCGAGAGCTGCGTGAGCCAGAGCGGCGCCTCTCGGAGCGGCAGCAGGCGGGCGACCGCCTCGCCGTAGAGAAATGCGATCACCACCGCTGCAACCCAGGCCGCGAGCGAAAACACCTCGCGAATCACGCCACGCCACAGACCGAGCGCCGCCGAGAGCAGCACGACCGAGAACACAATCACGTCAAACGCTGTGCAGTTCATCGAAAGGCGTCTACCGTGCACCTGAGCGACGCTACTGGAGCGTCACCACCTTCGCTTCGAAACCATCGCGCGCGAGACGTGCCCGGGCGGCCTCCGCCGCCTGCTTCGTGTCGTAAGGTCCGACCCGGACCCGTGTCACCACGCCGTTGGCCACGTCGATGCGCTCGGTGTAGACAGGGTACTTGAGCCCCCGAGCGCGATCCGCCACCATCTTGGCCGCGGCCGGATCGCGTACGGCGATGATCTGCACGGCCAGTTGACCCACCTTTCGGGGCGTCGCGGCCTCGGCGGGTGCCGCGGGCGCGGTGGCGGCTTTCGCTGCGGCCTTGGGCAGGGTCTCTGGCGCGGTTGCGGGCGCGGTTACGGGCGCGTTTGCGGGCGCGGTTGCAGGCGGGTTTGCGTTGACGGCGGTAGACGCCACGGGCGCGGGCGGGACGCCTGCGGGAGGCGTCGGCGCGGGCGTGGTGGGAGCAGCGGGTATCGCTGGCGCGGCGGCCCGCTCTCCCGAGGGCTCCTGGATCGCTGGGGGCTCGGGGGGCTTGCCCGGAGCCGCTTGCCCCGCTTGGGATGAATCCCTCGCCGTCGCCTTGGCGGACTTGTTTGCGTCCAGCTTGTGCTCGAAGGACGTGCCTTCGATCGGCGGGATGCGCACCTCGACCGTCTCCGGCAGGAGCGGCGGTTCGCGCTCGAGCAGAAGCGGCACGGCGATGATGGCTACAAGCAGCAGCACTGCGGCGCCCAACAGCCGCCGATTCGCTCGGCGCCGAAGCCGGTCGAGATCGCCGTCTGCCACGTTACGCCGGGTCTCCGCCATTCATTCGCTCACGGCAGGGACCGCATGTGCGGCTGACACCGTGAGAAAGGATCCAAAGACCGCGATTCTATCGGCGAGGCCCGCAGCCGCCCGTGCTCCACGCAGTGCCGCCTCGATCGATGGGTAGCGGTCGATGGCCCGCTCGGGGACCCCTGCGGCCACGAGGGCGTCGAGCAGGCGATCCAGGGGCGCAGCACGGGCCCCGGTCAACGCCGCCACGTGCCAGTGATCGATCCGCGGCGCAACGATGCGCACGACCTCGGTTATGTTCTTGTCGGCAAGCATCGAGAACACCGCGTGGGTGCAGGGAAAGAACGGCATCTCGCCGAGCGCCTCGGCCAGCACGCGCGCGGCATGCGGGTTGTGGGCGACATCGAGCACCGTGACCGGCTGCCCGGGCAGCACCTGAAAGCGCCCGGGCCAGTCGACCCCAACGAGGCCACTACGGATCGCGCCGGCCGAAACCGGGAGCCGGTCCGAAACGGCGTCGAGCGCCGCGAGCGCGACCGCCGCATTGTCGAGCTGAAAGCGACCGCGGAGCGTGGGTAGCGGCAGTCCGTGGCGGCTGCAGATCGCTCCATCCGTGCCGCGTCGCCAGTAACGCCATTGCGAGGGCGTCTCCGGGCTGCGCTGCCAGCCGAAATCCCGGCCGATCCAGCGCGCCGTGGCACCTTGCGCATCCACCGCCTGCCGAAGCGTCGCGGGCGGGTCCGGCTCGCCGATGACCGCGGGCCGTTCGGCGCGCAGGATGCCGGCCTTCTCGCGCGCGATGTCCTCGCGCGTGCGCCCGAGCCATTCGGTGTGGTCGAGCCCGATCGTCGTGATGATTGCACAGTCGGCATCGAGCACATTGGTGGCATCGAGCCGACCGCCCATGCCAACCTCGATCACCCAGGCATCGAGTTGCGCCTCGGCGAAACACGAGAACGCGGCGAGCGTGGTGTATTCGAAGAAGCTGAGCGCTGGCCCGCCGGCCGCCTGCCGCGCGGCCTCGACACGCTCGAAGGCTTGGAGGAGTGCGTCATCTCCGACTTCCCGTCCGCCGATCACCACACGTTCGTTGAAGCGCGCGAGATGCGGCGAGGTGTAGCGTGCCGTGCGATAACCCTGGGCCCTGAGGATTGCATCGAGGAAAGCGACCGTCGAGCCCTTGCCGTTGGTGCCCCCCACGAGGAACACGGGGCAGCGCGGATAGGTGCCGAGGGTATCGAACACCGGCCGCACGCGCTCCAGGCCGAGCACGATCTCGGGGCCGCTTCGGAGCGCGGCGATTCGTTCGATCCAGGCCGAGAGTGTCATCGCACCGTGCGGGCGGGCTTCGCGCGGTTCAACCACGACGGCTCGATGTGACCTCAGGTTGACCGCAGCGCGCGCAGCAGGCTCGCGAGCGTCGATTTCAGTTCTCGACGGTCGCAGATCAGATCGATCGCACCCTTTTCGAGCAAAAACTCGGCGCGCTGGAACCCCTCAGGCAGCTTCTCGCGCACCGTCTGCTCGATCACGCGCGGCCCGGCAAAGCCCACGAGTGCGCCCGGCTCGGCGATCACGACATCGCCCACGAAGGCAAAGCTCGCCGAGACACCACCCATGGTCGGATCCGTGAGCACGGAGAGATAGGGCAGCTTCTTCTCGGCCAGCTCGGCGAGCCGAGCCGTGGTCTTGGCCATCTGCATGAGCGAGGCGAGGCCCTCCTGCATTCGCGCACCGCCCGAGGCCGCCACCGAGATAAAGCCACACCTGGCTCGGATCGCGGCATCCACGCCCCGGGCGAAGCGCTCGCCCACGACAGAGCCCATCGAGCCGCCCATGAATTCGAACTCGAAGGCGGCAACGACTGCGGGCACGCGCTCGATCGTGCCCTGCATCACGACGAGCGCATCGGTCTCGCCGGTCGCCTCGCGCGCCTGCTTGAGACGTTCTGGGTAGCGCTTGCTGTCCTTGAACTTGAGCAAATCGACCGGCTGCACCTCGGCGCCGATCTCGCGCGTGCCGCCGTCATCGAGCAGACTCGCGATCCGGGCCCGGGCACCGATCCGCATGTGATGCCCGCACTTCATGCAGACATTCATGTTCTTGGCCAAGTCCTCCGCGTAGAGTACGGCGCTGCAGGCGTCGCACTTCTGCCAGAGCCCCTCGGGCACACCGCGCTTGGCGGTCGTGTCACCTTTGACGTTGGGAGAGTCGCGTTGGATCCAAGACATCGAGGAGCGGCGCCCGGCCCGTTTGCGAGCCCTCGCCGAGTTCTGAAAGTGGCGTGATTGTCGCGGATTGACCGCTCAGGCGCGCCTCAGTCGTACCGAGGCGCGTCGAGCGCCGCCCGAATCTCGGCGAGCCAGTGGCCACTCACCTCCGGCGCGCGATCTGGCTGATCGGCGAGCGCCTGCACAAGCGCTGAGCCGATGACCACGGCATCGGCCACCTCGGCCACGCGGCGGGCGGTCGCGCCATCGCGGATGCCAAAGCCCACACCGACGGACACGTTGACGCGACGGCGGATCTCGGCCACGTTCTTCGCCACCTCGCCTACATCGAGATGCCCGGCTCCGGTGACGCCGCGCAGGCTCACGTAGTACACGTAGCCGCGGGCCAGCCGACCGACGGCTGCGATGCGTTCGGCACTCGAGGTCGGCGCAAGGAGGAAGATCGGGTGGAGCCCGCGCGCAGCGAGCAGCGCCGCGAAGTCCTCCGCCTCTTCCGGCGGGTAATCGACCACGAGCACGCCGTCGACACCGGCCTCCGCCGCCTGGGCGACGAAGCCTTCGCGGCCGCGCGCTTCGATTGGATTCGCGTAGCCCATGAGCACGACCGGCGTGTCGCTGTCGGTGCCGCGAAATTCGGCCACGGTGGCGAGCGTCTTGCCGAGCGTCATGCCGCGAGCGAGCGCGCGTTCGGACGAGCGCTGAATCACAGGGCCGTCGGCCATCGGGTCCGAAAAGGGCACGCCGAGTTCGATCACGTCCGCACCGGCGCGGGCGAGCGCGTGCATCACGGGCAGCGTCGATTCGATCGACGGATCACCGGCGGTCACGAACGGGATGAGCGCCTTCCGGCCCTCGGCGCGCAGGCGCTCGAAGCGGGTATCGATGCGGTTGGCCATCACTGCCACTCCATGCCCGAGCGCTCCGCCACCGTGTGCATGTCCTTGTCGCCGCGGCCGGAGAGATTGACGAGCAGGATTTGGTCGCGCCCGAGCGTCGGGGCGAGCTTCGTGGCGTACGCGATCGCGTGGCTCGATTCGAGCGCCGGGATGATGCCTTCGATCCGGCAGCAGTCGTGGAACGCTCGAAGCGCCTCCTCGTCGGTGATACCGACGTATTCAGCACGGCCAATATCCTTGAGCCACGCGTGCTCGGGGCCGACGCCGGGGTAATCCAGCCCGGCCGAGACCGAGTGCGTCTCGATGATCTGGCCATCCGAATCCTGAAGCAGGTAGGTGCGGTTGCCGTGCAGCACGCCCGGCACACCGCGCGAGAGTGAGGCAGCGTGACGCCCGCTGTCGAGGCCATCGCCTGCTGCCTCGACGCCGATCAGGCGCACCTGCTCGTGCGGGATGTAGGGATGGAAGATCCCCATCGCGTTCGAGCCGCCTCCGACGCAGGCGATCACTGCGTCCGGCTGACGGCCGGCGACCTCGGGCATCTGCCAGAGGCATTCCTTGCCGATTACGCTCTGGAAATCGCGAACGAGCATCGGATAAGGGTGCGGCCCCGCAACCGTGCCGATGATGTAGAAGGTGTCCTCCACGTTGGTCACCCAGTCCCGGAGCGCTTCGTTCAACGCATCCTTGAGCGTCTTCGACCCGCTCTCGACGGGGACTACGGTCGCGCCGAGGAGCTTCATGCGATAGACGTTCTGTGCCTGGCGCTTGACGTCCTCGCTGCCCATGTAGACCACGCACTCGAGGCCGTAGCGGGCAGCCACCGTCGCGGTCGCCACCCCATGCTGGCCAGCGCCTGTCTCCGCGATCACGCGTGGCTTGCCCAGGCGGCGCGCGAGCAGCGCCTGCCCGATGCAGTTGTTCACCTTGTGTGCGCCGGTGTGGTTCAGGTCTTCGCGCTTGAAGTAGATCTGCGCGCCACCGAGCTGTTCGCTCCAACGCCGCGCGTGATAGATGGGGCTCGGGCGACCGACGAAGTGCTTGAGCTCGCGTTCGAACTCGGCGATGAACTCCGGGTCGTGTTGGTAGCGAGCGTATTGGGCCTTGAGTTCATCGAGCGCAGCAATCAGGGTTTCGGCAACGAAGATGCCACCGTAAGGGCCGAAATGGCCCCGCGCATCGGGCAGGTCATAGGGTTTCATGGCGTGATCACGGAGAGTGCGCTCCGACAGACGTGTGCCGTGGGCAAGGATCAGCCGAGCCGCTGATCCGCCTCACGCACCGCCCGACAGAACGCGTGGATGAGTTCGGATGACTTCTTGCCGCGCGTGATTTCCACGCCGCTCGAGACATCCACCGCGTAGGGTCGGACGCTCGCGATCGCCTCAGCCACGTTTTGCGCGGTCAAGCCACCAGACAAAACGAGCCGAGGCGCGGGCACGGCGGGCGAACCCGACGCCGACGCATCGCGAAGAGGTCGTGCGTGCGGGTCGGGTTGTCGGATCGGTTGTCGGATCAATCGCCAATCGAAGCTCCGGCCACTGCCGCCATGCCCGCTCGACGGGGTATCGAGCAGAAGTGCTGCGGCATTCATGTAGCTTCCCCCGAATTCTAGGACGTCGATCGGGCCGGCAACAGAGGTGGCCTTGATGTAGGGGCGACCGAACTGCGCACACCAAGCCGCCGTTTCATGCGTCGTCGATCCGTGGAACTGCAGCACGTCCACACGCGCATGCTCGATGACCTCGCGAACCGCCTCGGCGGATGCATCGACGAACAACGCGACCGTGGTGACGAAGGCGGGTACTCGGGCGGCCAGCTTGGCGGCCTGCGCGGGTGACACGGCACGAACCGAGGGCGGGTAGAAAACGAATCCGATCGCATCCGCGCCTGCGTCCACTGCTGCATCGACGTGTTCGGCCGTGGAGAGGCCGCAAATCTTTATGCGGGTCCGCATGACGGAACGCAACCGGGCAGGGGATCGACGTAGGTCTCGGGCAGGCTACTGTCGACATCGTATTCGATGCCGCAGAGGTAGAGCCCATCGGGCGAGAAGGTCGGAGCGGCCGCACTCCGGTCCCGCGCCTCGATCAGCCGGGCGAGCCAGTCCACGTCCTCTCGGCCGCTGCCGATATAGACGAGCGCACCGATGATGTTGCGGATCATGTGGTGCAGGAAAGCGTCGGCATGAAAGTCGAAGCGCAGGAGCGTGCCGCGTCGTTCGACCTGTGCGCCGTGGACGGTCTTGATCGGTGATTTCGCTTGGCATTCCGCCGCGCGAAAGCTCGTGAAGTCATGCTGGCCGATCAACGCGGGCAGCGCCGCCTCGATGCGCGGGAGATCGAGCGGCCAATGCGTCCAGCCGACCCGCCCCGCAAGCAAACCCGGCCGGGTGGGCGTGCTCTGCAACAGGTAGCAGTATCGTCGCGAGCGGGCCGAGAACCGGGCATGAAAATCGGCAGCAACCGGCACGGCCCAGCGCACCGCGATGTCCTCGGGGAGGAAGCGCGCGCTGCCGCGGACCCACGCGCTCGCAGGGCGCTCGACCGGCGCATCGAAATGCACGACCTGCAGGCTCGCATGAACGCCGGCGTCGGTGCGCCCCGCGGCGATCACAGTCACCGGTGTCTGGGCCACCTCACGCAGGGCGGCCTCGAGGCGAGCCTGCACCGTGTCCCCGCTGGCTTGGCGTTGCCAGCCGAGATAGCGCCGGCCGCAGTAATCGATGCCGAGGGCCCAGCGGCCCGTGGCACGAGGCTCTGTGGACGAGCCGGTGCCGGACTCGGACGTCATCAACCACCGAGCTTGGCAAGCAGACTCCGAGCTTCCTTCTGCTGGCTCTCATCGCCGTCGCGGATGACTTCCTGCAGGATTTCCCTGGCGCCTTCGCGGTCGCCCATTTCCTCGTAGGCCTTGGCCAGATCGAGCTTGGTCGCGGCGTCATGCCACTGGCCATCGAGGATGGACGGCGTCGGCTCCGAGAATCCCTTGCGTCCGGCGTCGAACGAGAGGTCGAGCATCTCGGGGCGCATCGCCGGTCCGACCGCGCCCAGATTCGTGGGCGTGGAAGTGGAGAAATCGGTGAAGTCGGACGCAGGGTCAGGCAGCTGACCCGCGGCAGTCGCCTTCTTGAGCGAGGCCTCGAGCTGCGCGAGATCGTCCTCGAGCGACTTTTTCTTGCCTCCAGTCGCGGGGGCTGCGATGGGGGGCATCGTGTCACCGAATGTGGTCGATGTCGCGGCCGCCGCCGCGCCCGCGGCTGTGGCGGCCAGTGCAACCGGCGGGCTGGCCACCGGAACCGGTGCGGCGACTGCGGGCGCTACAGGTTCGAGCGCAAAATTCGGCATCGCTGCCGGCGCGGGCGCGGGCGCCTTCGGCGGTGCCGCAATCGTCATGCCATCGAGAACGAAATCGAGGCCGCCATCGCCCGGTGCAGGTGCTGCACGGGGCGCGGCGGTTGGCGGCTGCGTGGGCGGAGCCGGCGTGAAGGTCGGCTTCTCCGGAATTCCCGGGGGCGGTGCAGCCACGCCGGGCATCACCGAAGGCGCGCTGCCACCGAAGTGCGTCGCCTCGAGTTCTTTCAGCTTGCCAGCGAAATCGGCGCCGCGCTCCATCGCACGGACGTCGCCCGCGAGGCGGTTGAAGGTGTCGCGGTCGCCGCGCAGCGCCGCGAGTTCCGCAAGCTTCGTTGCAATGTCGGGCCGCTGCGGATCGCGTTCGAGGGCTTCCTTGAGGATCTCTTCGGCCTGTGCCTCACGGCCGTAGGCAATGTAGACCTCGGCTTCAGCGATCGGATCGACTTCCGTGGAATCGATCGTGCCCATGCCGGAGCGGCTGAACTGGCTCTTGACCGGCGCGTCATTGGTCTTCACGACTCCCAGACCCGAGGTGCCGAACACGGTATCAGGCGCGCTGGTGATCGGACCGGGTTCGGCAGCAATGCGCGCAGCGGTGTCGACGCCGCGGGCATCGTCGTTGGCGCGACGACGGCGGAGCCAGGCGAGCGCTCCCAAGCCGCCGAGGAGCGCCAGGGCAGCGCCGGCCAAGGGCAGCGGGTTGTCCCCGAGCATCGCGAGGATGCCGTCATCCTGCGGAGCCGGGGCGGGCGCAGGCGCCGGTTTCGGAGCCGCCGGCGGAACCGCGGGCGCGGGTGGCGGCGCGGCCGGTGCCGGGGGAGGCGGCGGCGGTGCAGGTTCGGCCGGAGGCGGCGGCGGGGGTGTCACTGGCGCGGCGGCCGGCACGACAGGTGCCGGTGGTGGCGCCACAGGGGCTTGCGCGACCTGGGGCGCAGGCGCCGGTGCCGGGGCAGGCGTCGGCGCGGGTACAGCCGGTGCGGCTGCCGGAGCGGGAGCCGCCTTGGCGGCTACGGACGCCTCCTTCGCTGCAGTCTGCGCGTTGGCCAGTGTCTGGTTCTTGAGGGCCAGCGCCTTCTCGAGATCCTGCTTGGTACGCTCGAGCTGCTTGGCGCGAGACTCCTGTTCCGCGAGCGCTTTGGTTGCCGCCACCGCATCTTCCTTGGCCGCCTGCTTCGCGCGCTCGCCCTGCGACAGGCGGAGGCGATCGCCCGACGTGGGCGGTGCGGCTGAATCGGTCACGGCACCGGTGATCTGTCCGCCGGTACGGCCCTGAGGTGCGTCTGCGGCGACCGTGGGAATGTTGTCACTGACGCGGGCGGCGTAGCTGCGCCAACTCGAGGCCTGCGCCCGGACCTCGGACGACGCGGCGATCGGATCGACCGCGCGCGCCTCCGCCTCGGTGGGCAGTGACAGCGTGACTCCGCTCCGCAATCGATTGATGTTGCCGCCAATGAACGCCTCGGGGTTCGCCCGCTGGATGGCGATCATCAACTGATCGAGCGAGATGCCGGGCCGTTCATTGCGCCGGGCAATAGCGGAGAGCGTGTCGCCCGACCGCACGGTGTAGCGGTCAGCCGAAGCACTTGCCTGCAGAGGCTCTTGGCGACGCGGAGCAGTGACCGACGTCGCGCCCGCCGCAGGCACCGCGGCGACCGCTGGCGCAGGGGGCGCCACCGGGACGGCGGCAGGTGCAGGCGCAGGTGCGGCGAAGGGCGCGGGCGTCACCGGATCGATGGCCTGGGCCGTGGCCACTCCGGGCGGATCGAGCAGGAACACGAACTCGCGCACCAGTCGACCGGTACTCGAGTTGACCTCGATGAGCAGATCGATGTACGGCTCGTTGATCGGCTGGGTGCTGGTGACGCGAAGCACAGTGCGTCCATCGGGCTTGCGCTGGGGCGTGACCTGGATCGCCGCAAGCACGGGCTGATAGTCGATGCGCGCAGTAGCGTAGGTCGCGCGCGAGGCGACCGCTGCCCGCACGCTCGAGAAATCATCACCCGCCGCGAGGTTGAGATCGACCTCGGCCACCAAGGGCTGCCCCAGCGCCGACGAGACGTTGAGCCTTCCCAGTCCGAGCGCCGAGACATCCGTCGTCGCAACCAAGCCCGCCAATGCGAGCGCGACCACAATGGGTTTTTGGCGCACGATGCCGCCCTCAGTGAATTCCTTGGGGAAGAAAAATAACATCAGGGACTTACAGCCGCAAGCTCAATCAACCTGTTAACTGTACCGTGGAGTTTGTGGGCACTCACATTAGGATGATGCCTATGACTCGACGTCGCAACATCTTGTGGTGACCATGGGACGAAACCCCAAGATGTAGTGAAACGCTCACACGGACACCCCATGTCGGCGTCATGCAACACCGAACGGCGTGCGGGCCGAGCCGACAGAGCGCGCGTCTCAGATGGCGTCCACGAGGGCATCCCCCATCGCACGCGTCCCGATCGCGTTCGGGTGCAACGGGTCTGTGATGTCTGCGGTGCGCAGGCCTTGCGCGAGCACCTGCCGGACACCGCGCTCGATGCGCTCGGCCAGATCCGCCCGGCCGAAGCTGTAGCGCATCATCATCGCGAGCGAAAGCACCGTGGCTATCGGATTGGCGCGGTCCTGCCCGGCGATGTCGGGCGCTGAGCCATGAATCGGCTCGTACATACCCTTCTGGTTCGCGTCGAGGGAGGCCGACGGTAGCATCCCGATCGATCCAGCCAGCATAGACGCCTCGTCCGAAAGGATATCGCCGAAGATGTTGCCAGTGACGATCACGTCGAACTGCTTGGGTGCCCGCACGAGTTGCATCGCGGCGTTGTCCACATACATATGCGTGAGCTCGACGTCCGGGTAGTCACGTCCGACGCGTGTCACGACCTCGCGCCAAAGGATCGAGGTGTCGAGCACATTCGCCTTGTCGACACTGGTCAGTCGCCGCGAGCGCTTGCGTGCGGTCTCGAAACCCACGCGTGCGATCCGCTCGATTTCGCTCACCGCGTAGTGCATCGTGTCGAAGCCCTCCTCCTCGCCGGCCGCGTTCACGCGACGACCGCGCGGCTGCCCGAAGTAAATGTCGCCCGTGAGCTCGCGGATGATCATGAGATCGAGCCCGGCGACCACCTCGGGCTTGAGCGACGAGGCGCTCGCAAGCTCCGGATACAGGAGGGCAGGCCGGAGGTTGGCGAACAGCCCGAGGTCGCGCCGGATCGCGAGCAGCCCTTGCTCCGGCCGCAGTGCACGCGGCAGCGTGTCGTACTTCGGGCCACCGACACAGCCGAGCAGGATCGCCTGCGCCGCACGCGCCTGCTGCTGGGTGCGCTCGGGAAACGGATGGCCGTACTGGTCGTAGGCGGCACCGCCCAGCACCCCGGACTCCATCCGGATGGGCACCCCCTCGCGTTGAAACTTTTCGAGGATGCGCACGGCCTGGCCCACGATTTCGGGACCGATGCCATCGCCGGGGAGGATGAGGATGTTCACGTGCAGAGGGAGAGATGGTTGAAACGAGATTCGGTTGCGGCTTCTCAGGCGACGAGCCAAGGCCGCGCAGCAAAATGCTGCGCCTCGAAGTCGCGGATCGCATCCGCGTGCTTGAGCGTGAGCGCAATATCGTCCCAGCCGTGGAGCAGACGATCCTTGCGTGAGGGCTCGACATCGAACGAGGCGACGACCGCCCCATCGGTGGTGCTCACCGTCTGCGCGGCGAGATCGACCGTCAGGCGGAAGCCCGGGAACGCCGCGCAGTCCGCGAAAAGCCGATCGATCACCGGGTCCGGCAGCCTCAGGGCAAGCAGCCCGTTGTTGAGCGCATTCGAATGGAAGATGTCGCCGAAGGAGGGCGCCAGCACGACGCGGAAGCCGTACTGCAGAAGCGCCCAGGGCGCATGCTCGCGTGACGAGCCGCAGCCGAAGTTCTGCCGCGCGAGCAGAATGCTCGCCCCGGCATACCTCGGCTGGTTCAGGACGAAGTCCGGGTTGCGCGGGCGCGCCGCGTTGTCCATGCCGGGCTGGCCGACATCGAGGTAGCGCCATTCGTCGAAGCAGTTCTCGCCGTAGCCGGTGCGCTTGATCGACTTCAAAAACTGCTTCGGGATGATCGCGTCGGTGTCGACGTTGGCCCGGTCGAGCGGCGCGACGAGCCCGGTGTGAACGGTAAATGGTTCCACGACTACTTTTTCCTGGCCGCGTCTTCGATCTTCTCGCCGGCCTTCTGCATGTCCTTGCCGATCCCCTGGATCGTGTTGCAACCCGCAAGCGAGATCAGGCCGAGCACCGCAAGCACTGCCGCGATGGTCTTCATAAAACTCCTCCCACTCGGTCAAACGAGTCGACGTACGTCGACGAAGTGCCCAGCGATACCGGCTGCAGCGGCCATCGCCGGACTCACGAGATGCGTTCGACCGCCGGCGCCCTGACGGCCCTCGAAATTGCGGTTCGAGGTGGACGCACAACGCTCGCCAGGCTCGAGCCGGTCGTCGTTCATCGCAAGGCACATCGAGCAGCCCGGCTCGCGCCACTCGAAGCCGGCGGTGCGGAAGATCTGATCCAGCCCCTCGCTTTCGGCCTGCGCCTTGACGAGTCCCGACCCGGGCACCACCATGGCGAGCTTCACGTTGTCGGCGACCCGTCGCCCCCGCACCACGGCCGCCGCTGCACGCAAGTCCTCGATGCGCGAGTTCGTGCAGGAGCCGATGAAGACCTTATCGATTTTGATCTCCGAGATCGGTGTGCTGGGTCGCAGTCCCATGTAATCGAGCGCACGCGCCATGCCCTCGCGGCGCGTGGCGTCGGGCTCACGGTCGGGGTCAGGCACCCGATCCTCGATCGAGACGACCATCTCCGGCGACGTGCCCCAGGTCACTTGGGGCGCGAGCGCGCTCGAGTCGATCGTCACTGTCCGATCGAACACGGCCCCGGGGTCGGAGACGAGCGTGCGCCAGTAGGCTACGGCCTGCTGCCAGTATTCGCCCTTCGGCGCGAACGGACGGCCAGCGATGTAGCGCTCGGTCGTCTCGTCATAGGCCACGAGGCCGGCGCGTGCGCCCGCTTCGATCGCCATGTTGCAGAGCGTCATGCGCCCCTCCATCGACAGCGCACGCACCGCTTCGCCCGCGAATTCGATGGCGTGCCCCGTCCCCCCTGCCGTGCCGATCCGGCCGATGATCGCGAGCACGAGGTCCTTGGCCGTCACGCCACGTGGCAGCCGCCCGTCGGCACGGATGAGAAGCGTCTTCGACTTCTTCTGCACGAGGCACTGCGTGGCCATCACGTGCTCGACCTCGCTCGTGCCGATACCGAAGGCGAGCGCCGCAAAGGCGCCATGGGTCGATGTATGCGAGTCGCCGCAGACGACGGTCATGCCCGGCAAGGTGGCGCCCTGCTCCGGCCCGACCACGTGCACGATGCCACGGCGCACGTCGCCGATCGGAAAATAGGTCAGCCCGAGCGCACGCGCGTTCTGGTCGAGTGTCTCGACCTGCGTGCGGGAAATCGGGTCTTCGATCTCGCGGAAGCCTGGCGTCGTGGGCGTGTTGTGATCCGGCATGGCCACCATCGACGCGCGCCGCCACGGTGCGCGTCCGGCCAGCTTCAGGCCTTCGAACGCCTGGGGCGAGGTCACCTCGTGCACGAGGTGCCGATCGATGTAGATGAGCGCGCTGCCGTCCGGATCGGACCGCACCACATGGGAGTCGAACAGCTTGTCGTAGAGCGTCTGGCCAGGCATCGGAGGAACATCCCTCGCGTGGCCGATAGGCCACGCAAACCCTGATTTTAGGGGTCGGAGGACCGGGTCGCCTGCCGCTCCGCCGTCCGCCGGACGGCCACGCGCGTGTCCGGCGGCAGCAGAAACGCCGCCGTCTCTGTGAGTTCGGGAAGCCGCTCGCCGCGCACGATCTGGCCTTGGGCATCAATGCGCACGACCGCCGCGGCCGCCAGGGCGTCCATGGCCAGGCGGAACTGCGTGCGGTCCGAAAACTCCGGCGCATCGAAGAGATGCGTGAGCGCGAGGTGGCGCGCCGCCTCCTGCGCGAGCGCCTCGGCCTCCTCGCGGGGCACGGCCGGTCGCGGGTCGCGCACGAGCACCCCGAGGAGGAGCGCGTGCCGCACGAGCGCGGGGCGCACACCGCCGGCGAGCCAGTCGAGCCGTTGCGCCTCCAGGCTCGCGGCGGGCGGGGGCGAGAACACGCTCGCCGTATCATCGGCCGCGAGCCAACCGCCATCGACGAGGCTCGCGAGCGTGGCCTCGAACGGATCGAACCGCGGCGGGGCGGACGCCTCGTCGGTATCGCCCTCGCCGCCCTCGGTCGCCGGGCCCCAGCGCGGCAGGTAGAACTCGGCCGCGAGCACCGCGTAGAGGTCGTGCGCAAGCCGCGCGAGCTTCGTGCGCCCGAGTGCACCATGCTGCTGGACGAGGCAGGCGATGAGGCCGGGCAGCGCGAGCAGATGCTGGATGTTGTTGCGGAAATAGGTGAGCAGCACCGCCGCGCCCCGCGGCGCGGAGACGATCTCGCCGAACACATGGGCCCGACGTTCGAGATAGCCGAGCTCCGCCAACCGCATGACGGACGCCGTGCCCGAGAGCGGGGTCACTGTGCTCTCGGTGGCGATCTGGGTGCGCGGCAGGAGTGCGGCGAGCCGCTCACAGTAGGTCACGAGCTGATCGAGATCGGCTGCATGACGCGGGGTCGCGAGAAGCCCCGAGGCCACGAGCGCCACGGGATTGGCGCGCGCGGCGCGGTTGATGCCGCCGGCGATGCGGCGCGAGAGCTCGGTGAGCACCTCGCGCCGGAGGGTCTTGCTCTCGAGCCACTGCGGCATCGATTCCACCGCGTAGTCATCGAGCAGCTGCTGCAGGAACACCGGCGCTCCAAAGGTCACGCCCACTTCGCCGTAGCGCTCGCGCCGTAGTTCGAGCACCGTGCGGATCAGGCCCCGAAGCGACTCGCGCCGCTTGGCCACGCCCGAAAGTTCCCGGGAGTAGCTCGCGCCCTCGATCAGCTTCTCATAGCCGATGTAGACCGGCACGAAAGCGAGCGGCCGGTCATGCTCTCGAAGGTAGCTTTGCACGGTCATCGAGATGAGCCCCGCCTTGGGCGGCAGCATCCGACCGGTGCGCGAGCGCCCGCCCTCGACGAAGTATTCGATCGGGAACCCGCGCTTCAGCATCTCGTGCACGTAGGCCGCGAACACTTCACCGTAGAGCGCGTCGTCCTTGAACGAGCGGCGCAGGAAGAACGCGCCACCGCCGCGCAGGATGCGGCCGATCACCGGCAGATTCAGGTTCTCGCCGGCTGCGATGTGCGGGACGGTGAGCCCGGCCTTGTGCACGACGTAGGAAAGCAGGAGATAGTCGATGTGGCTTCGGTGACACGGCACGTAGACCAGCGTGTGATCGCGGGCGAGCGCCTGCAGCCGCTCGACTCCGCTCACCGCGATCCCCTCATAGATGCGCTGCCAGAGGAGCGTGAGGAGGCGATCGAGCAGCCGGATCGTGAGGTACGAGTAGTCGGCTGCGATTTCGAAGGCGACCTTGGCCGCACGCGCCTCGACACGCTCGATCGACTGCCGGTGCGCCTCGGCCTCGGCGGCGATTGCGTCGCGCACCCGCGGTTCGCGCAGGATCGCCTCGACAAGCGTGCGGCGGTGCGAGAGGTCGGGGCCGACGACCGCCTCGCGGTCCTCGCGCAGCGCTGCCCGCACGATCCGCGCGACGCGCAGCCCGAGCCGTTCGTCCTCGATCCCCCCGGCGCGCGCGGCCTCCACGAGGGGCACGAGCGTGATCGGCTCGGCGAATTTCACGAGCACGTCGCGGCGAAAGAACACGATCGCGAACAACTTGCGCAGCCGCGAGCGCCCACCCCAGCCCTCCGCGGCCCAGAGCCGGAGCCAGCGCAGGCGCGCGGCCGCGGCCTCGCGCTCGGGCGCACGGCCCCAGAACACGTTGACGGGGCAAAGCAGCGTCGGCTGGACCGTACCGCGTCCGGCCTCTGCGATCAGGCGCTCGAGCCAGGCCGGCACCCGCGGCGCAAGCGGATCATCGCGGAGCGTGACGAGCGTGCCCGAGGGCGTGGCCTCATCGCGGCGGCCCGCCACGACGAGCGGGGGCAGGCGGTGCGCAGCCGCGACTGCATCGAGCAGCGCCGCGTCTGCGAGGGAGGCGCGCGCCAGCACGTAGACGAGCCGCGTGTCGTAGGCCACCGTGGGCAGACCGAGTGCCTGCACCGTACTCCAGCGCCCGAGCCCCCGTCCGAGCAGACGTCGGGGGGCGGCGCGAAGGCGCGCCCAGAGCCCCGGCGGACCCGAGGCACCCGCGAGGCCGGGTGCAGTCCGCTCATCGGCCATCCGGCAACCTCATGAGCCAGGCCTCGACCTGCGCGAGCGCATCGGCCCGCATGCAATCGACGCTCATGGCATCGGTGGCGTCGGCGAGCGAGCGCAACCACGTGATCTGCCGCTTGGCGAGTTGCCGTGTGGCGTAAAGCGCTCGCGCCTTCATCGTCGCCTCGTCCTCGCCCGCAAGAAGCCCTTCGAGGATCTGCCGGTAGCCCACCGCCCGCAGGGCAGGATGCTCGAACGTGAGGGCGAAGCGCTCGCGCACGGCGCGCACTTCCTCGACGAAGCCGGCGCGCCACATGGCGTCGAGCCTGAGCGCGCAGCGCGCGTGCAGCCAGGCGCGATCGGCGGGCCACCAGACGAGCGGCCGAAAGCGCACGTCGGGGATGAGCGCGCGCCGCTGCCCCTGAAGCGCGGAGAGGGGTCGGCCGGTCATGCGGTGGACCTCGATCCCGCGCAGGATGCGCTGGCGATCGGTGGGCGGCAGGCGGGCCGCGAGCGCCGGATCGACCCGCGCGAGCACCTCATGCATCGCGGACAGCCCGCGCTCGGCGGCTTCGGCCGCAACGGCTGCGCGAACCGCCGAGTCGGTCGGAGGCACCGCGCTCATGCCGTGCAGAAGCAGATCGGCATACATCATGGTGCCGCCGACCACCAACGCCCGACGGCCGCGAGCCTCGATGTCCTCGAGCACCGCGCGGCAATCCACCGCGAAGCGCGCGATCGAATAAGTGGCATCCGGGTCGATCAGATCGATCAGGTGGTGCCGCACGCGGGCACGGGTGGCGACATCCGGTTTCGCGGTGCCGATGTCGAGCGCACGGTAGACCTGCGCGGAGTCGATCGAGACGATTTCGAAGCCCAAGCGCTCGGCAAGCGCGAGCGCCGCGTCGCTCTTGCCGCTCGCGGTCGGCCCGAGCCAGAGCGGCACCGAACGCAGGGGCTCAGGGACTTCAGTCACCGCGGTGGAAGAGTCGGTCGAGGTCGGCGAGACTGAGCTGGTAGAAGGTGGGCCGACCGTGATTGCAGCTGCCGGCGCGTTCAGTGGCCTCCATGTCACGCAGGAGTGCGTTCATCTCGGGCAGGCTCAGGCGCCGGTTCGCGCGCACCGCGCCGTGGCAGGCCATCGTGGAGAGGAGCCGGTCGCGGAACGCGGCGACCTCGTGCGAGACGCCGAAGTCCGCGAGCTCGCGGAGCACGCTTCGGAAGAGCCGCTCGGGCTCGGCGTCGGCGAGCAGTGCGGGCACGCTGCGCAGCGTGAGGCTCGCCGGGCCCGACGCACTCAGGTCGAAGCCGAGCGCTTCGAGGAACGCGCGATGTTCGAGGGCGGTCGCCACCTCGCGCTCGGTCACTGCGAGCGCGTGCGGCAGCAGGAGCTGCTGCGCCTCGACGCGGTCGATGGCCTGGGCACGCAGGCGTTCGAGCACGATTCGCTCGTGCGCTGCGTGCATGTCCACGAGCACGAGCCCGGTGCGGTTCTGCGCGAGGATGTAGATGCCATGCAACTGCGCAAGTGCGAAGCCCAGCGGCGGGTCGGCGTCTGAGTCAGCCCAAGGCTCGGCACCCGAAGCAGGCAAAGCGAAGGCGTAGCGTAGAGCAGCTTCGGCGATCCCGGGCGCCGGGCGATCGCGCGAAAGATCACCTGGCGCATATCGCGGCACATGAGGCGGGATCGCCGACTGAGGAGGCGGGAAGCCCTGCAGCGCACCACCTCCCGCCGTTGTGACCGGAGCCGCGCGACCGAGAAGGGCTTCGGCCGCGGAGGCGGGCTCGGTCTGCGCGGCCGTGAGCGCGAAAGCCTCCGTGATCACCCGGCGCACGAGCTGGTGTACGGCCTGAGCATCGCGAAAGCGGATCTCGGTCTTCGCCGGATGGACGTTTACGTCCACGGCGAGCGGATCGAGCGTGAGCCAAAGCACGAACGACGGTGCCGCGCCACCGTGAAGCTGATCGCGGAGCGCATCACGCAGCGCATGAAGCACCACGCGGTCGCGTACCCAGCGGCCGTTCACGAAGAGATGCTGATGGTCGCGGCCCGGCACTTGGGCCTGCGGGCTGAGCACATGACCTTCGAGCCGGGCCGGGCCGGCCTCGGCAAGCACAGTTCGCGCAGCCCCCATCCAAGCCTCGCCCGTGATCTCACTCACGCGCTGCACGCGATCGACGGTCGCGGCGAGCCGAAGCGTCACGCGCTCGTTGTGGCCGAGCTCGAAGGCGACCTCGGGATTGGCGAGCGCGAGCCTCCGGACGACCTCGAGGCAGTGCGCGTACTCGGTTGCCTCGCTCTTGAGAAAGCGGCGTCTTGCCGGCGTGTTGAAGAAGAGCTCCGCGACGGTGATGCGCGTGCCTTCGCTTCCGGCACAGGGTTCGACGTCACCGACCGCGCCGCCGTCCACGCTGATGCGATGCGCGCTTGCCGCACCCGCCGGCCGCGAGACGATCTGCACGCGCGCGACCGAGGCGATCGAGGCGAGCGCCTCTCCACGAAAGCCATAGCTCGCCACGCGCTCGAGATCGTCGAGGCTCACGATCTTCGAGGTCGCATGTCGCGCGATCGCGAGCGGCAAGTCGCTCGCTGGGATACCTGCACCATCGTCGGCGACCGAGATCCGATGCGTGCCACCGGCGCGAAGTTCGACCGTGATGGAGCGCGCACCCGCATCGAGGGCGTTTTCGATCAGTTCTTTGAGTGCCGAGGCCGGACGGTCGATGACCTCGCCTGCGGCAATCTGGTTGACGAGGTGATCCGGCAGCGAACGAATGGAACGTGCCGGGGTCCTGGTCGTCACGAATGCAGGCGGATTTCCCTCTGGCACAATCAGCGTCGCATTTTTCGGGCTCGGCCACCGGGCCTCGGTTTCTGCCAAGGATTCAAGCGACCCCTCGGCCATCCCCTCTGCGGCACGCTTTTCATTCACACCCGGGATTCTATGTGTCGCCTTGCGGCTCCCCGCGCCGCCTGGATCACGCGCCTCGCGTTGCGTAGGGCGTGGCCTTGCGCGTTGCTTTGCGCCCTGATGGCAATGCAGCCCCTCGCCGCGGCGATGCTCACGCCGCCGTCAGCGCTGCGCATCGACGGTGCGCCGGGCGTTCCGCAGCAGCTCGCCACCGACATGGCACCGTATGGCGACTACACCCCCACCCGCTTCGTGGCCTGGCATCCGACAGAGCAGGACATGCTGATCCTGCGCCGTGCGGGGGGTGTGCCGCAGCTCTTTCTGCTGCGTGATCCGCTTGCGACACCGCAACAACTGACGCGCGGCCGGGATGCGGTGCGCGGTGCCGTGTTCGAGCCCCGACGCGGCGCCTACGTGATCCTCGCTCGGGATACCGCGGGCGACGAGGCGACCCAGCTCTACCGGCTCGACCCGAAGACGCTCGAAGAGAAACCGCTCATGGTGGGGCCAGAGCAATACACGCTCGGCCCCTGGAACCAGGCCCAGGACCGCGTGCTGGTCATCGCCCGCAGTCTCGATCGCAATCGCGTCGCTCGCCGCGATCCGCCCTTGGCCGATGTCTACATCGTTGACCCCCTGGCACCGGACCAGCGCATCCGACTGACGGCGCTGCCAGGCGCGCACTGGCGCGTCATACGCTGGCTCGACCGCGAGCAGCGCCTGATCGTGAACGAACCCGTCTCGGCCACGACGAGTCGGCTCTGGTCGATCGATCTCGCAACAGGACGGCGAACCGAGCTCGGCGACGGCGATGCCACCCCCGACCTGCGCGAGGGCGACCCCTGGCTGTACCGCAAGCGCTACGACGGCGATCTGGCCAAGCTCTCGCGCATCGACATCCGCACCGGCGAACGTGAATGGGTGACACGCACGGTCGAGCACGAGGTGGACCTCTGGGCCGTCTCCCGCGACGGGCGGCGCATCGCGGTGCTCTACAACGTCGAAGGCAAGAGCGCGCTCCGGCTGATCGACCGCGACCTCACGGTTCGCGCTGTACCGCAGTTGCCCCCCGGCGTGGTGACTGCCCTCGCCTGGCACCGAAACGGCCGGGATCTCGCCCTCACGATCGAAGCGGCGGATTCACCCGGGGAGATCTACTCGATCGACGTCGAGACGCGCCAGGTCGTGCGCTGGACGCGCCATCCGCGCGTCCCGGGAACCAAGCGGCCCTTCGTCGAAGCCGAGCTCATCCAGTGGCCCAGTTTCGACGGCACACTCATCAGTGGTTTCATCCACCGACCCGCACCCATACCCGCCATCAATGCCGGCACCGTACGCGGCAAGCGGCGCCCCGTGGTGATCGATATCCACGGCGGGCCTGCCAGTCAGGCGCGCCCAGGCTTCCGCGGCCAGGTCAACTACTGGATCAACGAACTCGGCTGGGCCGTGATCTATCCGAATGTGCGTGGCTCGACCGGATTTGGTCGGCGCTTCGTGGATGCCGACAATGGCATGAAGCGCGAGGATGCGCTCAAGGACTTGGGCAGCCTGCTCGACTGGATTGCCACCCAGCCGGACCTTGACAGCTCGCGCGTGGCGGTGATCGGTTCGAGCTACGGCGGCTACCTCGCGCTCGCGAGCGGCGCGCGCTTTGGCGCACGACTTGCCGCGGTTTACAGCAATGCCGGCATCTCGCACTTCGTGAGTTTTCTCGAAGGCACCGAGAGCCACCGCCGCGACCTGCGACGCGCAGAATACGGTGATGAACGCGATCCGGCGATGCGGCGCTTTCTCGACAGCATCTCTCCGCTCACCCACGCCGAGTCGATCCGCGTCCCCCTCATGGTGGCACACGGGCGCAACGACCCGCGGGTGCCGCTTTCCGAGGCCGAACAGATCGTGCGCCGCGTGCGCGCGAACGGCACGCAGGTGTGGTTCCTGCTCGCCGAGGACGAAGGCCACGGATTCGTGAAGAAGCCCAACGCGGAATATCAATTCGCGCTCTTGACGCTGTTTCTCGAACGGCACCTCGGCCGACGTTGAGGGGCGCGCTGAGGGGCGGCGAAGCCGGGCATGCTGCCGCTTTGTGGACGGCGCTTGTCTCCTGGCTGCTGCTCGCGACCGCGGTGCCGGCGCGGCTCGCGCTCGCCCTCGCGCTCGCCACGATCGGCATCGGCTTCGGTATCCGGCCGGTGACGCCGCGCGTCCTACCCGTTGCGGTGAAGTCGTCGTGACGCCCCGCGCCAACCGGGCGCGATCGCCTCAGCGAAGCGACCTGCTGAGGGGTCGGGTCCATGCCGAGCTGAAGTGGCGCCGGGATCGGTTCGCCCTACCAGCGCACCCAGCCGAGCGCCGAGACGAGCAGGATCGCGCCGCCGAAGGCGATGCGATACCAGGCGAAGGCGATGAGTGTGTGGCTTGCGACGAAGCGGATGAGCCAGCGGATGACCGCGAGCGCGACGACGAAGGAGACCCCGGTGCCCAGTGCGAAATGCGGCAGATCGCCAAGCGAGAGCAGATCGCGATCCTTCCAGAGCGAATAGAGACTGGCCGCCGTGAGGGTGGGCACGCCAAGGAAGAACGAGAACTCGGTGGCCGACTTCCGGTTCATGCCGAAGAGCATGCCGCCCACGAGCGTGGCCCCCGAGCGCGACATGCCCGGGATGAGGCTCGCGCACTGCGCGATGCCGACCTTGAAGGCATCGAGCGCGCTCATCCCATCGACGTCCTTAACACGGGCGCGCGCCTCGCGCTCCTCCGGCCTGCGCTCGACCCAGAAGATCACGAGCGCGCCCACCACCGAGGCGAGCGCGACCCCGACGGGGTTGAACAGCAAAGCCTTGATGTACTTGGCGAAGGCGAGCCCGATCAGAGCGGCGGGCAGGAAGGCAATCGCGAGATTGCGCACGAAACGCTGCGCCTGGCGGTCGGTCGCGAGCCCGGTCACCACGCCGCGGAAGCGCCCCCAGTAGGCCCAGAGCACGGCAATGATCGCACCCGCCTGGATCGCGATCTCGAAGGTCTTGGCTTTCTCGCTGCCGTGGACGCCGAGCAGCGAGGCCGTGACGATCAGATGCCCGGTCGAGGAAATCGGAAGGAACTCGGTGATGCCCTCGACGATGCCGAGGGCCGCGGCGTCAAACAGGTTCAAGCGGAAAACGAAAAGGCGGCCGAAGCCGCCTTTTTAGCCGAGGGCCGGATGAGCCCCACCAGGGCATCAACCGAATAGCCCGCGGCCACTTTGCCCGCCGCCCAGGTTCTTCATGACTTCGCCGAGCACGCTCTGCAGCATGTCCGGGGATTCGTTCTGCGGCAACTGGCCACCGGGCGTCATCTTGTCGATGACCTGCGGCAGCGCCTGCGCGAGCAACCCGAAGAGCTGATTCGTATCCGCACCGCTGCCGCCGCTGCTGCTGCCCCCGCCAAGCAGCGCACCGAGCCCGCCCGCGGAACCGCCGCCCCGCCCCATGCCGGACATCACCTGCCCGAGCAGATCACCCATGCCGCCGCTCCCGCTCTGCCCACCCGCCTGACCGCCGCCACCGAGGCCTCCCAGCACACGCATCAGATCGTTCGGGTCGATCGGCAGATTGGACCCGGTGCCCTGCCAGCTGTCGGCCTGCTGGCCGAGGCCAGCCTGACGAAACTTGTCGAGCAATCCGCCCACGCCGCCCGATTGCTGGATCAGCCCGCCGATCAGGCTGCCCAAAAGATCCTGCTGACCGCCGCTGCGACCACTGTTCAATACCGCACCCAGCACGCTGTCCAAGAGGCCCATCGTTTGCTCCCTTTGCAAGAAAAAGCCATACGGCTCAAAAGCACGACCGCAAGACGACGCCGCGATCCACGAACTGGACCTTAGCACAGGCCCGTGACGACGCGGCATCGGATTCGGCTGCAAGTGCAAACGCGCGGGCGCCCACTCAGCCGCAGATCGTGCCCGGTCGCGTGGGCTCGATTTGACACGCGACGACGCGCCGGCACAGTCGATCAAGATAGGGATCGACGATGCCTACCGCGCGCAGTGCTGCGTCGGTCTGCACGAGGTACTCGGCACCCGAGCCATATCGTCCGGCGCAGCCGATGAGCCGATCCACCACGACCTCGTCCGGCAGACGTCCGGCATAGGACGGGGCTTCACGGTTGATGACGAACCCGATCGCCGGCACCGTTCGTGGCGCGTCCGTCTCCGCGTCGGCGTCATCGAGCCGCGCCTTGAACCAGCACGCGCGGTAGCTGCCGCCGGTCATCTCACGCCGCCAGAGCAGTCGCAGTTCGTCGCGAACCGCTTCGGGAGCCAGGCGAAACACCATGCCGCGCACCGATCCTCCGCGGTCGAGCGCGAGCACGAGCCCCGGTCGCTCGGGCGTGCCGCGATAGACGCTGCTCCACAGGCAGAACTGGCGATGCCAGCCGTGCACCCGCGCCGGGTGCCGTCCGCGATGGCGAAGGCAAGGGTTCCAGATGAGCGACCCATAGCCAAAGACGAAGACGTCATCCCGGCCATTCCAGCGCGCGAGCATCGCATCGAGCGAGCGCTCGATGTCGGCATCGCTCATGAGCCGTCCCCGGGCGAACGGCGAGCGAGCGAAATCGGCCCACGCGGAATTGGTTTCGATGTCCTCTCGCGAGATGCCAGTGGCGACCCCCACGAGGGTGGATCGGTTGCTCATGGCGCGGGCGCCACCTCGTTGTGGTAGCCGGTGACCCGTTCCACCTCGTTGCGGCTGCCCAGGATGACTGCCACGCGCTCATGCAGCTTGGTCGGCATGAGCTCGAGGATCCGCGTGTGGCCGTTGGTCGCAGCCCCGCCTGCCTGCTCGACGAGGAAGGCCATCGGGTTCGCCTCGTACATGAGCCGCAGCTTGCCGGGCTTGTCCGGCTCGCGCGCATCCCAGGGGTACATGAAGATACCGCCGCGCGTCAGGATGCGATGCACATCCGCCACCATGGAGGCGACCCAGCGCATGTTGAAGTCCCGCCCGCGCGGCCCGTCCCTGCCTGCGAGCAACTCGTCGACATAGCGTCGTACCGGCGGCGCCCAGTGCCGAAAGTTGCTCATGTTGATCGCGAACTCGCGCGTGTCCGCCGGAATCGTCAGATTCGACTGCGTGAGCACCCAAGAGCCCATCTCCCGATCGAGCGTGAAGCAGTGCACGCCAGTGCCGACCGTGAGCACGAGCACGGTGGACGGCCCGTAGACCGCGTAGCCCGCGGCGACTTGCGCGCCTCCGGGCTGGAGGAAGGACGCCTCGCTCACCGCGTGTCCGTCATCGGGCTTTCGAAGCACCGAGAAGATCGTGCCGACGGAGACGTTGACATCGATGTTCGAGCTGCCGTCGAGCGGATCGAACAGAAGCAGGTACTCGCCCTTTGGATAGCGATTGGGCGTCTCGTGGATGGTCTCCATCTCCTCGCTTGCCATCGCAGCGAGGTGCCCGCCCCACTCGTTTGCCTGCATGAGGATCTCGTTCGAGATCACGTCGAGCTTTTTCTGTGCCTCGCCCTGCACGTTGTCGCCGCCCGCCTCGCCAAGCACCCCGGCGAGCGCGCCCTTGCCCACGTTCACCGCGATCGCCTTGCAGGCGCGGGCGACGACTTCGATCAAAAGCCGAAGCTCTGGCGTGATCGCCTGCGCGGCGCGCTCTTGTTCGACCAGGAACTGGGTGAGGGTTGTGCGGGGCATCTCGGCGAGCCATGCGCGTAGGAGTCAGCGTAAATTCTAGGGATGCCTTCCCGCCAGCCCCGCTCCCCCTCGCTGCATGCAGCCCAAGCCACCACGACTGCGCCGGCGCCGCTCTCAGGCATCCGCGTGGTCGAATTCACCCACATGGTCATGGGGCCGATGGCCGGGCTCGTTCTCGCCGACCTCGGTGCCGACGTGCTCAAGATCGAGCCGGTCGAAGGCGACCGCACACGGCACCTGCTGGGCGCGGGCATCGGTTTCTTCCCGCTCTTCAACCGCAACAAAGCCTCGCTCGGCATCGATCTCAAGCACCCCGAGGGTGCGGCTGTCGCCCGGCGGCTGGCACTTTCGGCCGACGTCGTGATCGAGAACTTCAAGCCCGGCGCGCTCGAAAAGCTCGGCCTCGGCTTCGAGGCGCTCGCCGCCGAGAACCCACGGCTCATCTACGTCTCCTGCAAAGGCTTTCTGCCGGGGCCTTACGAGCACCGCACCGCGCTCGATGAGGTGGTCCAGATGATGGGCGGGCTCGCCTACATGACCGGCCGACCCGGCGACCCGCTCCGCGCCGGCTCGAGCGTGAACGACATCATGGGCGGAATGTGGGCGGCGATCGGCGTGCTCGCCGCACTGCGCGAGCGCGAGACGACCGGCCGCGGCCGCCTCGTGACCTCGGCGCTCTTCGAGAACAACATCTGGCTCGTCGCACAGCACATGTTGCAGGCGCAGATCACCGATCGCGCGGTCGACCCGATGCCCAACCGCATCTCGCCCTGGGCGATCTACGACGTGTTCACGGTCGCGGACGGCGAGCAGATCTTCCTCTCGGCCGTCTCGGATGCGCAGTGGCAGACCTTCTGCCGCGCGCTCGGTTTCGAGGACCTGCTCGATGTGCCCGAGTATGCGACCAACAACGATCGTGTCCGCGCGCGGCCCGTGCTCATGCCGCTCCTGCGTGAGCGGCTTGCGAAGCGAAGCGCCCGCGAACTCGCCGCGCTCTGCGAAGCGCACGGTCTGCCCTACGCCCCGATCCGCGCGCCGCATGAACTGGTCGAGGATCCGCACCTTACGGCGACCGGCGGACTCGTGCCGATGCGTGTGTCCGACGGCCCGAAAGCCGGCCAGACGGTCAAGACCGCACTCGCCCCGCTCGCCTTCGACGGCGAACGGCTGCCGCTTCGCACCGACCCGCCGTACCTCGGCGAGGGCGCGATCGACTGGCTCGAAGCAAGTGGGATCGACGCCGCGAGCCGCGCGCGTTTGCAAACGGGCGGCGTGATCGCAATCGCTGGCAGCTCGGCCGGCTGAGCGGCCAATTCAGCGCGTCGCCCGCTCGAGCCAGGTGAGGTACGCCATCGCCCGCGCCCGCGTCGTCTCGACGGACGGATCGGTGCCGCACATCTCGACGCTGGGCTGAAGCCCCGCGCAGAACGCGGGCCGCTCGGGACGCCCGAACAGCCGGCAGCGGTTCGTCTCGTCGAGCTCTACGCAGCGCACGCCGGCCGGTTTGCCGTTGGGCATACCCGGAATCGGTGAGGCAATCGAAGGTGCGATGCAGCACGCGCCGCAGCCGGCGCGGCAGGCGACCGATGCTGCAGATTCCGCGTTCACGGCGGATCGATCGTGGTCGCGAGATGGGCACGGGCAAGCGCCGCTGCCCTCGCGAAGGCGCCGTTCGAGAACGCCCCCTCGTCGGGAAACGGCTCGTCGATCGGGTGCCAGAAATAATCGAAGACGAGCCCGTCTTCTTCGGGCGAGCCGCGGGCGACGTGCGCCCAGCGCTCGGGCAGCGGAGCCTCGGGCAGAATCACAAACACATGCCAGCGCTGCCGTTCCGGTGTCTCGCCCGGGATGAAGCCATTCGCGAGGCGTTCGATCTCGAAGGCGCCGACCGCGATCGGCGCGACATCGAGCACGAGTCCGGATTCCTCGGCCAGCTCGCGCAGCACCGCTTGGGCGGGCGTCTCGGCCGGGTCGATCGTGCCCTTGGGCAGCTGCACGCCGGCGAGCGGGTGGCGAAACACGAGCAACCGCTCCGCCTGCACGACGCAGGCGCAGGCCTTGCCGATCGGCTCGGTCACGGTGCGAGCCGCTCGATATGCCAGCCGCCAAACTGCTTCATGTAGACGAGCCGGTCGTGCAGACGCGAGCGGCGACCCTGCCAGAACTCGACGCGCTCGGGCAGCACCCGGTAGCCGCCCCAGTGTGCAGGGCGCGGCGGGCCGCCAGGCAATGCGCCGTAACGTGCGGTGACCGCGGCCACCTTGAGCAGAAGCGCCTCGCGCGAGGCGATCGGCTCGCTTTGCGGCGAAGCATGCGCACCCAGCCGCGAGGCGAGCGGCCGCGAGGCGTAGTACGCGTCGGATTCCTCGGCCGAGACCTTTTCGACCGCACCCTCGATGCGCACCTGCCGCTCGAGCTCCACCCAGTGGAAGGTCAGCGCGGCATAGGGCGACGCGGCCAGTTCTCGGCCCTTGCGGCTCTCGTAGTTCGTATAGAAGACGAAGCCGCGCTCGTCCAAGCCCTTGAGCAGGACGATGCGGCCGGACGGACGACCGTGCGCATTGACGGTGGCGAGGTTCATGGCCGTCGGTTCGGGCAACCGGGCATGGATGGCCTCGTCGAGCCACTTGCGGAACTGCGTGATCGGATCGGCCGCCAGGTCTCGCTTGCCGAGGGCGGCGAGCTTGTAGTCCTTGCGCAGGTTGGCGATGTCGTCGGCAGAAGGGGTGACGGTTGCTGTGCTCATGCGCCCCTATGATAGGCGGCTTCCTTTCGCTCCCCGCCCGCTCATGCGCTTCGAAGGCTCCGACAGTTACATCGCCACCCCCGACCTGTTGCTCGCGGTGAATGCGGCGCTTACGCTCGAACGGCCGCTACTCATCAAGGGCGAGCCGGGCACCGGCAAGACGCTGCTCGCCGAAGAGGTGGCGCGCGCGCTCGGCCGGCCTCTCTTTCAGTGGCATGTGAAGAGCACCACCAAGGCGCAGCACGGCCTCTACGAGTACGACGCGGTGAGTCGGCTGCGCGACTCGCAGCTCGGTGATCCGCGTGTGCACGACATCGCCCACTACATTCGCCGTGGGGTGCTCTGGCAGGCCTTCGATAGCCCGATCGCCTCGGTGGTGCTGATCGACGAGATCGACAAGGCGGACATCGAGTTTCCCAATGACCTGCTCCGGGAGCTCGACCGGATGCGTTTCGATGTGCATGAGACCGGCGAGACGGTCGTTGCACGGTTGCGGCCGCTCTTCGTGATCACGAGCAACAGCGAGAAGGAACTCCCAGACGCCTTCCTGCGCCGGTGCTTCTTCCACTACATCCGCTTTCCCGATCGCGAGACGATGCGTCGCATCGTCGAGGTGCATTTCCGCGGCATCAAGCAGGAGCTCGTGAGCGCAGCGCTCGAGGCATTCTTCGACCTGCGCGAATTGCCGGGGCTCAAGAAGAAGCCGTCCACGAGCGAGCTCATCGACTGGCTCAAGCTCCTGCTCGCCGAAGACATCGACCCGACGGTGCTGCGCGAGCGCGACAGCCGGAAGACCCTGATGCCGCTCTACGGCGCGCTGCTCAAGAACGAGCAGGACATGGAGCTGTTCCAGAAGCTCCTGTTCATGGCGCGCCGCGGATGAGTGCAGCAGCAAAGAGGATCAGAGGGCAGTGAAAATTCGTGGCAAGCGCAGCCGAGACGAGGCGCAAGCGAGCGAAACGCGAGACATTTCTCGCAGGTCGGCGACGCCTCGAGCGAGCGCGCAACGATGTATCGGCAAGCGCAGCAGAATTTTCTCGCGCTCTCAGCCTTGCTTGCGTGCCGTATCCGCCTTTCGCAGCATCGCGTACATCTCGTCCTTCAGGTGCAGCTTCTCCTTCTTGAGCGTTTCGATCGCCTCGTGCGTGGCAGGCTCCTCTCCCGCTTCCATCCGCTTGACGCGGTGGTCGAGCTCGTTGTGCCGGTCGAACAGCCTGGCGAAGTGGTGATCCCGGGTCTTCAGGTCGTGAATCAGGTCGCGGTATTCAGGGAACATGACGCCTCCAGCGTTGAAATCCCTTCATGCTACGGGGACCGGTCCATTCGATGGCCCGAAGCGGATCAAGACTCGCGCGAAAATTGTGTTCCCACTTCCGGGCTCGTCCCATGCATCTGCGCCCATCCCCCGTCATTGCCAGCCTCTTGGGCGTGCTCGCCCTTGCGGGCTGTGCACCACTGCTGACCCAGAATCCGGGCGGCAAGCTCTCTCCGGCAAACGTGGTGTCGATGGACGATCATGATCGCGTCCTGCTCAAGGGCGCCGATGTGGTGGCCTACTTCACCGAAGGCCGCCATCGTCAGGGAGAGCCACAGTGGTCAAGCACGTGGGAGGGCATCACGTTTCAGTTCTCGAGCGCGGAGAACAAGGCGCGTTTCGATGCCGCGCCCGAAAAATATCTCCCGGAATTCGGCGGCTACTGCGCCAACGGAATCGTCTACGGGATCCCGTGGGGCGGCGATGCCGACAGCTTCGCGCTGATCGACGGCAAGCTCTACATCTTCGGTGGGGCGGGTTCGAAAGCGGCCTTCATGCTCGATCCGGTGCGCAACCTTTCGCTGGCGCGCCAGTATTGGGAGAACGAGATCAAGGGCGCCAACGCGCTCGTGCAGCGCGTGCGCCGACTCCTATGGCGAGTGCCTCACTACAAGAGCGGCGCTGAGCTGGCGGCCGAGGTCGAGCAGCGTCGGCGCTGATGGCTTGCGTGCGTGTGTATCGATCGTGGTGATTAGTGCACCGCAAGCACTCCTGCCCCGCCTGCTCCTTCTCGGTGCGCTCTGGGGTGCGGCGTTCATGTTCCTCCGCCTCGCGGCGCCCGAGTTCGGGGCCTTTGCGCTCGCCGGCGTGCGGGTGGGCCTGGCTGCGCTCTTGATGCTCGCTTTTGCCCTGGCCACCGGCCGTGCGCTCCACTGGCGGGAGCGCTGGATGCGCTACGTGCTCGTCGGCGGCGTGAACACGGCGCTACCGTTCCTGCTCTACAGCTTCGCGGCGCTGCACATCCCCGCCGGATACAGCGCAATTGCCAACGCGACTGTACCGGTGTGGAGTGCGCTGATCGCGTGGCGCGTCTATCGCCAGCAACTGGGGCGCAGCGTGTGGCTCGGGATCGCCATCGCCTTCGTCGGTGTCTACGTGCTCGTCGGACTGCAGCCGGTGGCGGTCACCGCGCTTTCGGCTCTCGGCATGATGGCCGCCCTCGCCGGTGCGTCGCTCTACGCGGTGTCGGGCTATCTCATCAACCGCCATTTCGCGGGCGGCGACGGTGTGGCCGGGGCGACCGGCATGGTGCTCGGTGCCCTCGTCTGGCTCGTCCTTCCTGCGTTGGTCAACGCACCGTCTACACTGCCTTCGGTCAGCGCATGGGCTGCGGTGGCGCTGCTCGCCGTCTTTTGCACGGCAATGGGCTACATCCTCTTCTTTGGTTTGATCCGCGACTACGGACCGCAGCGCGCGGCGACCGTGGCCTTTCTTTTTCCGGCGTTTGCCGCGCTCTGGGGGTTTGTCGTGCTCGGCGAGCCGATCACGCTGAACATGCTCTCCGGCATGGCGATGGTGTTCCTCGGCACGGCGATGGTTTCTGGCGCTCATCGTGACGTGTTGAGGGCCCTGTGGCGCGGCTGGGAACAGGTAGTGCTGCCGTTCATGTTCGTCCTCGCACCGGCGTGGCTCAAGCGGCGCATCCTCCATGCCGTGATGCACGCCCCGGGCCATTTCGAAATCGAGGTGGCAGGCGCAAGCAGGGCGATCGCGCGGCATTTGCCCGAGGCCGACCTCGCACGCGCGGCGCGCGAGCATCGGTTGACGCGATTCATCGACGCGGTCGACCCGCTTCGTTCGGCCTGGGCCGAGACCCGCACCCTTCGGCAGAGTGTTGTCGTCGAGGTTGCGGCGCTGCCCCCGGGCCCTGTGCTGCTCCTCGGAGCCCATCATGGCGGCGCGTGGTGGGTCCTCCCGTGGCTCAGAGTGCACCGAGGCGCGGTCCGGTTCGTTGCGGCCAGCATTCCACCGGATGCAGACGATGCACCGTGGCGTGCACGCCTCTGGCGACGCTTTAGGCTCTGGCGGTGGAGGGAGCTCAATCGCATCGGCGGCAAGCCAGTCATACCGATGCGGGGTGCGCTCGCACAGGCGACCGCCGAGTTCGAACAAGGGGGCGTCGTCGTCGCGCTGCTCGACGTTCCTGCCTGCCTCACAAGGAAAGCGTCAGCGGTGTCGTTCTTTGGCCGTGAGGCCTGGTTGCCGCGACAACTCATCGATCTAGGCGTGGCGGCCGGAGCGCATCTGGCCTATCTGCGCGGTCACTTCGACCCGGACGTGCTGCGCTACCAAATCGAGATCACGCCGTTCGCCGTGCAAACCGATCCCGTGGCCGCGTTCGCTGAATACGCAGCGCGGCTTGAAGCCGATGTGCGCGCCGCGCCGGGTCGCTGGCACTGCTGGGGAGAGTTTGACCTCTTCTTCGACCCACCGCCGGCGCGCTAGTGCGCCTCATGCGACCGGCAACACGAGCCTGAAGGTCGATCCATGCCCGAGCGTGCTCTCGATCTCGAGTTGGCCGCGGTGCCGCTGTACGACGTGCTTGACGATCGCCAAGCCGAGGCCCGTGCCCCCGGTTTCGCGTGACCGGGAGCGGTCCACGCGATAGAACCGCTCGGTGAGCCGGGGGATGTGTTCTGCCGCAATGCCGATACCACTGTCCCTGACTTCCACCACGACCCGCGGCGGGCTCTCCTCGGTTCGCCCGAGGCGCACGGCGATCGTCCCGCCGGCAGGCGTGTAGCGCACGGCGTTCGTGAGCAAGTTGCCGATCGCCGAGCGCAGCTCCGAGGCGCTGCCGCGTACGGTGGCGGGCTCGATCTCTGCGCTGAAGCGATGGGCTTGGGCCGACAGCGCCTGGGCATCGGCCAAGGCATCGCGCACGATCGGGGCCAGTTCGACTGTCGCGCTTTCGATCGGTACCTGGTCGTTCTCGAGACGCGCGAGGGTGAGTAAATCCTCAACCAGACGGCGCATGTTGCCGGTCTGCGTGGCGATCGTTGCCAGGTAGCGGTTGCGGTCGGCCTCGGTCAGCGGCAGATCGGTCAGTGTCTCGATCAGACCGCTTACTACCGTCAGCGGCGTGCGCAGTTCATGCGAAACATTGGCCACGAAGTCACGCCGCATCCGATCGAGCCGCTCACGCTCGGTGACATCGCGCGTGAGGAGCAGCCGGTCACCGTTCTCGGAGGGCTCGAGATGAAAGGCAAAGGTTCGACCGTTCTGCGTCACGACGGGCGCGGGCAAGTCCGGATCGGCCAGATAGGCGAGCACCTCGGGCGCACGGATCAGCTGGTTGATGGGGCGGCCCATGTCGCGGAACGCGTCGAGCTCGTGCATCTCGAGCGCTGCACGGTTGCACCAGACGATGCGACTGTCCCGGTCGAGCAGGAACAGACCGTCGGGAATCGCATTCGTGATCTGACGGCGCTGCGCAATCTCGGCGTCGCGCGCCTTGATGCCTTCCTCCCCGACCTTCAGGCGTTCCCGAATGCGGGCAACGTTTTCGGCGAAGGGGCGGTTGCGCGCGACCGGGTCACGCAGCAGGTCGATCACGCTCGCACGCGCGTTGCGCCAGAGCGTGTGGCTGACGATGGCAGCGACCGCGAGCCCGATGGCGGTGAGCCACGGCGTGAGCCACCAGCCCAGGGCGAACAGAAGGAGCAGGCCGAGGGCGAGCGCAGCGGTAGGGTATGACATGCGCTCAATCTAGTGGGGCGTCGCGCGGAAAGCCGTAGAAGGCTGAGTCTCGCTCAGTACTTGCGGAGACGGTAACCGCCGCCGCGCACCGTCTCGATCATCGTGTCGAGACCGGCCGGCTCGAGCGCCACACGCAGCCGTCGCACATGGACATCGACTGTGCGCTCCTCGATGAACACATGGTCACCCCAGACGCCATCGAGCAGCGCCTGCCGCGTGAGCACGCGGTCGGGACGGGCGAGCAGGAAACGCAGGAGGCGGAATTCGGTCGGTCCCACCTTGAGTTCCTTGCCATGACCGGTGACGCGGTGCGCGATCGGGTCGAGCGACAGCGGACCGACCGAGAGCACCTGATCGCTCGTCTCCGGCGCGGCACGTCGCAGTAGCGCCTTGATCCGCGCGACCAGCTCCCTGGTCGAGAACGGCTTGGTGAGGTAGTCATCCACGCCGGTCTCGAAACCGCGTACCTTGTCGTCTTCTTCGGCACGCGCCGTGAGCATGAGGATCGGCACGTCGCGTGTGCGCTCGTCGCGCCGGAGCTCGCGCGCGAAGTCGATGCCCGGCTTGTCGGGCAACATCCAGTCGAGCACGATTAGATCGGGCAACTTTTCATCGACGATGTCGCGTGCGTCGAGTACAGCATGCACGACCTGCGGGGCGAGGCCGGCGTGCGTGCAGTGCAGCGAGACCAGTTCAGCAATGGCGGGTTCGTCTTCGACGATCAGGATGGAGGCAGGCATGATACTTTTTTATGACGCCTTTGTTACGGGTTCATGAAGACCGCTCCGTATCATCCGCGTCCGGCCCGTCACGTTGCAACCCGCCATGGAACGCCGCCCGCTCTTTCACGCCCGCCTCGAAGTCTCGGTCATCGGTCTGGGCACCATGACTTGGGGCGAGCAGAACAGCGAGGCCGAGGCCCACGCCCAACTTGACTGGGCGGTGGATCACGGGATCAATTTCGTCGATACGGCTGAGATGTATCCCGTGCCGCCGCGGGCCGAGACCGGTATGCGCACCGAGACGATCCTCGGCCACTGGCTCGCCCGCCCCGGAAACCGGCAGAAGGTGGTGCTCGCGAGCAAGGTTGCAGGCCCCGGCCGCTATGGCTGGATTCGCAACGGTGAGACGCGTCTGACTCGGGCCAATATCATCGCCGCCTGCGACGGCTCGCTCCGGCGCCTGAGGACCGATGTGATCGACCTCTATCAGCTGCACTGGCCCGACCGAAACGTTGCCGCCTTCGGAACCTGGCAGTTCAATTCGGCAACCGAGCGCGACCACGTGCCGATCGCCGAGCAGATCGAGGCGCTGGAAACCCTGCGCCGCGCGGGCAAGATCCGCGGCTACGGGCTCTCGAATGAATCGACCTGGGGGCTCACCATGTTTTGCCGAGAAGCGGAGCGGCTCGGTGCCGCAAAGCCCGCCTCGATCCAGAATCCGTTCAGTCTGTTGAACCGTCACTTCGAGGGTGACCTCGCCGAGGCGAGCTACCGCGAGCAGGTGCCGCTTCTTGCCTACAGCCCGCTCGCGATGGGTGTCCTCACCGGCAAGTATGTGCGCGGCGCGATGCCCGCGGGCTCCCGCTTCCAGCGCTTCGCAGACTTCGGCGGCCGCTATCGACGGCCCCTCGCCTTTCTCGCGGCCGAGGAATACGCATCGCTCGCTCGAAGGCACGGTCTTTCGCCCATCGCTCTTTCGCTCGCCTTCGTGATGAATCGGTGGTTCGTCGCCAGCGCACTGGTCGGCGCGACCTCGGTTGCGCAGCTCGAGGAGCAACGCCGCGCGCTCACGGTCAAGCTTTCGCCCGAGATCCTGGGCGAGATCGAAGCGATCAGCGCTCGCTATCTGCATCCGGCGGCATGAACTCCTCGGACGGGGCTCGGTCGCTGATCGGCCGCCTTCGCACTCGATTGATTCGGCGTTTCCCTCGTCGTGGCTTGCCGGGCGGTTAGCCCATGCCGTATGGCCGGCCCGGACGAGGCCGGCGTGACCGCCGCGCAGCAGGCGCTCACCTGCGCTCGTGTCTTCGGGGTGCGCGCCTTGAGTGCCTTCGTGCGCGAAGGTGATGAAGCGGTCGGCTGCGATGCCCCGCGCGGCTTGGGCTTGTGCGAGCGCTTCGTCGCTCGTCGAGCACCGATCGGCGTAGCTGAAGGTGCGCCCGTTCACCCCGAAGGGCACGGCGCGCGTCCGCGTCGAAGGCGATCGGGACGGCCGCGTCGGCGTTTACGCTTGCTCCTGACCCCCGGGGACCAGGTTCAGCGGACCACGCGTCGGCGGCTCGCCCTCGCTCAGCCCAGCGCCGCCTTTACGCGTGCCGAAAGCGCCGCCATGTCGGCCCGTCCGGCGAGCTTGCCCTTGACGATGGCCATCACCTTGCCCATCGCGGCGCCACCTTTTACGCCGGATGCGTGAACTTCGGCGACGGCGGCTTCGATCACCGCCGCGATCTCCGCCTCGTCTGCCTGAGCGGGGAGGTAGGCGCGAAGCACGTCGATCTCGGCCTGCTCCTTCGCGGCCAGCTCCGGCCGGTTGCCGGCTTGGTACTGCGCGATCGATTCCTTGCGTTGCTTGATGAGTTTCTCGACGACACCCACGATGTCCGGATCGGTCAGCGTAATCCGCTCGTCGACCTCGCGTTGCTTCAGGGCAGCGAGCAGCAGGCGGATCGTGCCAAGACGGGTGGCATCGCCCGCCTTCATGGCCGCCTTCATGTCATCGGTGATGGTCTGTTTGAGGCCGGCGGTGCTCATGGTGTGAAAGGTGCTGGCAGATGCGGACAGAAATCGGAATGCCGCCGAAGGAGCTCGGAGAGCCCGAAAACGAAAACGGCTCCCGTGGGAGCCGCGTGCAGAGCCCGGGGCCGGGATCGGCTGCGGATCAGTAGAGCTTCGGCGGGAGCTGCATCGAGCGGAGGCGCTTGAAGTGCCGCTTGCAGGCGGCGGCGTGCTTGCGCTTCCTCTCGGCCGTTGGTTTCTCGTACGACTCGCGAGCGCGAAGCTCGGGGAGGAGGCCCGACTTTTCGATTGCCCGCTTGAAGCGGCGCATGGCGGCCTCGAAGGGCTCGTTTTCGCGAACTTTGATGATCATGACGACGCTGTTGCGGAAAAGTGGCCACGGTGGCCTTCGTCATTACGACGGCGGGGCACCCGTGGACCCAAAAGGTTTTGGTGAGCCGAGTAATATAGCGGGAAATGATGCGCGTGTCCAGTACCGACATGAAGCCGCGGTCCGCCGCGCCGCCGCGCGGCGCATCCGGTCGTCCGCGACTCGTACTCGGCATTGAATCGTCATGTGACGAGACGGGTGTAGCGGTGTTCGATCCCGCCTTGGGCTGCGTGATCGCCGAGCGGCTTCACTCCCAGGTGGCCCGGCATGCGCCCTACGGCGGCGTCGTGCCCGAAATTGCGAGTCGGGACCATATCCGATACGGGCTGCGGCTCGTCGCCGACACACTTGCAGCCTGCGGTGCAGCCCGGGACGACATCGCACTCATCGCCTACACCCAGGGTCCGGGGCTGGCGGGTGCCCTCCTGGTGGGCGCGCAGCTGGCCGCAGCGCTCGGGCTCGCGTGGTCCCGTCCCGTGCTCCCTGTGCATCACATGGAGGCGCATCTGCTCTCGCCACTCCTCGCCGAGACGCGCCCGAGCTTTCCGTTTCTCGCGCTGCTCGTCTCCGGCGGGCATACTCAGCTCCTCAGGGTGGATGCCATCGGCTCTTACACCCTGCTGGGCGAAACGATAGACGACGCTGCCGGCGAGGCGTTCGACAAGACCGCCAAGCTGCTCGGGCTCGATTATCCGGGCGGGGCGCTTCTGTCGAAGCTCGCGGAAGCGGGACGTGCGGACGCCTTCGAGCTGCCGCGTCCGCTCATCCGCTCGGGCGATCTGAACTTTTCGTTTGCCGGTTTGAAGACGGCGGTGGCCAACGAGGTGCGGGCCCTGTGCGGCGTGGCGCTTCCGCGTCGGGGGGCGGTGTCGACCCCCGCGCCAACGCTGCCGCGGGATCACCCACGCCGCGCTGATCTTGCCGCATCGATCGAGTCGGCGATCGTCGACGTGCTGGTCGCGAAGTGCGCCGCTGCGCTCGCTCGCGAAGGTCTCGACCAGGTGGTCGTGGCGGGTGGCGTGGGCGCCAATGCAAGGTTGCGCTCACGACTCGCCACGATGGCGGACGCGCGTGGGGCGCGCGTGTTCCATCCGCCGGTCGCGCTGTGCACCGACAACGGGGCGATGATTGCGCATGTGGGCGCGTTGCGTGCGGCGGATGCTGGCTTCGATTACGCCGTGCGCGTGCGGCCCCGCTGGGACCTCTCCGCGCTCGCGCCGGTTCAGCCGGCGTCCGTAGCCGATGGATCGGCAGCTTGAGCTGGGCGATCTGCGGCGAGGACGGCGCGGATGGCCTCGACACGGAGGCGCCGGAGCTCTTCGCGGATTCGGCGCTGCTGACCCTTGGCCGCCAACTGTTGGGCGATCCCTCCGGCATCGACAGATCGCATGGCCGCCGCAGCGCGTTCGGCGAGTGGGCGGGCAGTGAACTTCGGGCCTTCGGATTCGGGCCGGCCGACCGGACGGCGGGATTCGCAATCGGCCTGACACGCGTCGAGGACGGCGGCGAAGCGTTCGGGGCGACGCAGCACGTCGCAGCGATGGAGCACATCGTGGATGGTGGCCGGCCGCATTTCGTGCAAGCGACCGAGGTTGCCATGCTCGGCGGCCACCAAAGCGGCCAGCTCTGCCGCATCACGCGGCACACGCCAGCGTTCTGCAAGCGCCTTGGCCAGCCGGACGCTCCGCGCTTCGTGTGCGTGGTGCGCGGGCAGGACATCGGCGGGCGTCTCGCCCTTCCCGAGGTCGTGCGTCAGCACGGCGAAGCAGGTTGCTAGGGGCCAGTGTCGCGCCGCTGCGTAGTCGATCGCCTGCATCACGTGAATGCCGGTGTCGATTTCCGGGTGATAGTCGGCACGCTGCGGCACGCCCCAAAGCCGATCGATTTCCGGCGCCAGGCGGGCGAGCGCGCCGACCGATCGGAGCACCTCGAAGAAACGCGACGGGCGCTCGGCGACGAGGGCACGCGCGACCTCATTCCAGACGCGTTCGGGGGGCAGTGTGGCCAGTTCCCCAGCGTCGACGATTCGGCGACATAGGATCTCGGTCTCGGGGGCGACGGTGAAGTCGGGGAAGCGGGCTGCAAAGCGTGCGAGACGCAGAACGCGAAGCGGGTCTTCGCTGAAGGCAGCGCTGACATGCCGGAGGATGCGCTGTTTCAGGTCGTCGAGCCCGCCCCAGGGATCGATCAGGGCACCTTGCGCGTCCCGGGCGATGGCATTGATGGTCAGGTCCCGCCGCCGCAGGTCTTCCTCGAGTGTCACATCGGGTGCCGCATGCACCTGAAAACCGAGATATCCCGGTGCGACTTTTCGTTCGGTCCGGGCCAGGGCGTACTCTTCCCGCGTCTCTGGATGAAGAAACACCGGGAAGTCGCGCCCGACTTGCTGGAAGCCGCGCGCGCGCATGTCCTCGGGTGTGGCGCCGACCACCACCCAATCGCGATCACCCTCGGTTCGGCCAAGGAGCTGATCGCGAACGGCGCCACCGACGAGGTAGACGTCGAGCTCAGTGCTGGAGGGGACCGCCATGGGCGTCGATCAATTCATCGAGCAGCGGTGTGAGTTCTCCCGCGGCAAGCGTGGCGTTTGTGTCGAAGGCGTCGTCGTCGCGGTCGGTCGTCTCCTCGTCAGCGACGAGCTCGAGAAAGCGAATCCTCTTGAGGTGCAGGGCGTCGGTCAACACACAGGACACTCGCCCAGCGAAGGTGAGCCCGACTTGCCTTGGCATTTTCCCGGCCTGGATGTGTCGGCGAACCTCATCGCTCTCGATGGAATGCCGCGTGTAACGCACGGTCGCCTGGGTCTCGTCGAGGGCACGCAGCTCGCATTCGCGGTCGAGCGCAAGGTTGCCTGGAAGGTCGAACGAGGTCAGCCATTCCGCCATGACTGCAGCGCTCGTGCGCTGAGTGGCGAGCGGAATCAGTTCCAGACCGTCGAAGGTGGCGAGCAGCAGAGCAACAGCCTCGTCGGCCGCCTTGGGGCTGCCCGCCTCAATCAGGACGCGTCGATCGGCACGATCGATCCAGATGCGCCGGGAATCGACCTTGGTGAAGGCTCGAGGCAAGAGCTCCAGTCGTGTCTCCTCGCGGATATCGCGCCGATTTGAGCGGCTGCGCTTTCCGCCTGCCTGCTCGATTCGCTCCATGCGCTCCTTCGCAATGCGATTGACGACGCTCGCGGGCAGGAGCTTCGATTCGGTCTTGAGGCGGAGCCAGAGATGGCCAGCGACGACTTCGGCCAGCGCCTCATGCTCGTCTCCCCGCGGCGGTGCCCAGCCAAGCGTGCGCTCATCGTGCGCGCCGCAGGGCATGAAGCGCTTCTTCGCGAGTGCGGCCTCCAGTGCATCCGTGGCGTGCTCGAAGGGTGAAAGAAGCGTGTACGCGATGAGGCTCTTGAGCACGTGTCGGTAGTCGGCAGTCGAGGGGCGGGCGAAGATAACATGCGTGTGACAGGTGATTTGGCCGTGCGTGAGGAGGAGGTTCGGTCATGCAGGACTTTGCAACCACCGATCTGTGCGACGCGAACGAGGACCGCATCGAGATCGGCGTGGTCCGCATCCTCACGCCAGGGATGCTCGCCTTCGGTCGGCGACGCCGATTCTTTGGCAAGGTGACCACGCTCTCAGTCTTCGAGGACAACACGCTCGTGCGGGCGATGGTGGAGAAGCCCGGTCAGGGTCGTGTGCTCTTCGTCGACGGGGGCGGATCGCGCCGAGTGGCGCTGCTCGGCGGCAATTTGGCCGCGCTCGCCGCGCAGAACGGCTGGCAAGGCATCGTCATCAATGGCGCGGTACGCGACTCCGACGAGCTCGATGCCTGTGACATCGGCATTCGCGCATGGAGCGTGGTTCCGCTCCGCAGCAAGAAGCTCGGCGCAGGATCGGCGCATGTGACGCTCAGTCTTCAGGGGATAGAGGTGCGTCCCGAGGACTGGTGTTACGCCGACCGCGATGGCATCATCGTCTCCTCGACGCCGCTCTTGCCATGATTCCCTCGCCCCCGCGTGGTTTTCGGGTACCTGTCGCTGTCGGTGAGTCCGAGCGGGTCATGCATGTGCATGACTGGGGCGACGTCCGGACCGGTCACGTCGTGGTCTGTGTTCACGGCCTCACACGTAACGGTCGTGACTTCGACGTGCTTGCGGCAGCCCTTTCCGCGCACGCGCGCGTGCTGTGTCCGGACGTGCCCGGCCGAGGGATGAGCGACTGGCTCGGGCGAACGGAAGACTACGCAATCCCGGTTTATGCACGGTTCATGCTGGCCATGCTCGAGCACTGTGGCGTGACTCGGTGCGATTGGGTCGGCACGTCGATGGGCGGCCTGATCGGGTTGGCCATCGCCGCTCTCCCTCAGACGCCCGTTGCGCGTTTCGTGATCAATGACGTCGGGCCGGTAATCGAGCCCGAGGCGCTTGCACGCATCGGTTCATACGTGGTCCGTCAGGAGGTGTTCTCAAGCTTTCCTGAGATCATCGCCGCGACGGCAGCAGCGCTTGCGCCGTTCGGCCCGCTAACCGAGGAACAGCGTCAACATCTGCTGATGACTTCGTACGAGCGTCGGGCAGATGGTCGCTGGCATTCGCGCATCGACCCGAAGGTCGGCGAGGCGTTTGTGGCGGCGTTGCAGGCGCCCGCGGTCGACTTGTGGCCGCTCTGGCATGCTGCAGCCACTCGGGGCGAGCGGACGCTGGTGCTTCGGGGCGAGCATTCCGACTTGCTTTCGCGTTCGACTGCCGAGGCGATGTTGGCGTCTGATGCGCAGGCTCGGCTGCTCGAAGTGCCCGATACGGGGCATGCCCCGATGTTGATGGATACAGCGACGGTCGAGGCGGTCGTGCAATTTCTAACCGAGGATCGTGGGTAAAGGCGATCCGGCGCGCGTTGAAGCGGCGTCACAAAGCCGCTCGCAGCAAAACGCTCGCAGCGGAAGACGGGTAGCGTCGCTTGTACGGGTGTGACGAGTACGGGTGTGACGACGCGCTGAGGTTGTAATTCAGACTCGTGCCGCGACCGTGGTCATCACGCGAGCAGCTGCCCGCATCGCTGTTTGTACGAGCCACGGCATCGGTTCGGCGCCGAGCTTTCGAGCAGTCTGAGCATGGGCCGCCTCGTCGGCTTTCATTTGCGCGACGATCGCGCGGGACACGGCATCGCCCTCCGGCAGACGATCGAGATGTCCGCTGAGATGCGCCTCGACCTGCTCCTCTGTGACCTGGAGGAAGGCCAGCGACTTTCCGTCGCCGAGGGCAGCAGCAGCGGCACCCAGGGCGACCGCGCCTGCATACCAAAACGGATCCAACAGGCTCGTACGACCGCCGAGGGCTTCCACACGCTCACGCGTCCAGGCGAGGTGATCGAGTTCCTCGTTAGCAGCGGCCGCCAGTTCCTTTTGGACGGCGGGATGCCGGGCAAAAAGCGCCTGACCTTGATAGAGCCCCTGAGCGGCGACTTCGCCTGCGTGGTTTACGCGCATCAGGGCGATCGAGCGCGCCTGTTCTTCTGGAGTGAGTTCGACGCTGGGGACGGTTGCGCCGGGCGTAGGCCGGCGGGCGTCCACCGCACCCGTCACCGCACGCAATCCCCGATCGGCCATGCGAATGAGTACATCGGTGATTGAAGCAGGCGAAGCCATCAGACGGAAACTCACGGAAAAGAAAGAAAAGGGGCGCCGAAGCGCCCCCAGTCTAGAACCTTCTGACGATGATCAGAAGCTGTGCCAGAGGCCCAGCGCGAAGGCGTTGATCTTGGTCTTGCCGCCGAGGTTGTTCGGGTTGATGATGGTACGCTCGTTCTCGAGCGTCGTGTAGTAGCCGCGAAGCAGGGTTCGCTTCGAGAGCGCATAGTCCGCGGTGAGCGACAGGTGCTTACCGCCACCGTTGTTCCATTGCGCAAGTGTCGCTGCGTTGACGGCAAGCGTTTGTGTGAGCGGATTGTATCCGGCAGCTAGGCCCTTGTCGCGTGTCGAGTACTGAACGCCGAGCGTCCACGGGCCCATCGGTGCGAGCGCGCCGATTTCCCAGTAGCGATACTTAAGCGCGACGGGAAGCTTGTAACGCGCCTGTTCGATCGTGCCGTCGATCATGACCGGCCCCGCATTGAACGATGCGTAAGCACGCATCGCCTGCTGGTCATGCAGGGCGACGACAGAGCCGAGGCCCGTGAAATTGTTGTGTTGGGCGAAAGCCACGCCAAGACGGAACGGACCCTGCGTAAAACGCACCGAGGTGTCCCAGCCAGTGCACCGGGTGCCGGCGGTCTCGCCGATGATCCCGTAATGCGTACGCAGCGTCAGACCGCCGACGGTGGGCGTCTGGTAGCTGATCGAGTTGGAATACCGCGCGTCGAATGCGCTGCTCGTGCAGTTCGCGGGCGAAGAGTAGGTCGAAAACAAGTCACGCTTAGCAAAGCCCGCGCCACCGGAGAGACCGTTATTGCGGTTTTCCCAGCTGTTCGCGCCTTGGTGGTGCGCCCAACCAAGCACATCGTCATAGGCGGTCAGCCCATGACCCAGCCGCAGCGTCCCGAAGCCCCCCTGGAGTCCCACCCAGCTTTCGCGCGTGAAGCCGCCCCCGGCACCGGTGTCGCTGGCAAACGCGCCTTCCATCTGGAAGATGGCGGTCAAACCGCCACCAAGATTCTCGCTGCCGCGGAAGCCAAAGCGCGAGGAGATGTTTTCCTGCGAGATGATACGCGCGGAACCCTGCGGGCCCTTGTACTGCGCGACTTCCATCGCGGTGCGGATGCCACCATAGAGCGTGACGTTGGCCGTTTGCGCGAACGCAGCGGACGACGCAAGCGCGATCGCGGCGGCGATGAGGGTTCTTTGAAACTTCATGAGGAGCTCCGATGATGTAGAGGTTTGTGAAAACGGTTCACGGAAGAGGGGACCCGAGTCCCCCCTTACGTAAGCGTCTACACCGAGACGGCCGCTTTGAGGCGCATCAGCAGAAGCGCTTCGCGACGGCCACGTCCGTTAGAAGCGGTGACGCATACCGACCGCGATGATGCGCTTGTCGGAGCCGAACTGCTGCGTCACACCACCGAAGCCACCGGCGTTGATGTTGCTGGCCGCGTTGTTGTCGGCATTCGCAAAACGGAAGTACAGGTTGCTGCGCTTCGACAGGTTGTAGTCGGCGCCCACGTCAAACAGCGTCTGCTTGGCCGCACCGACCTTGCCCTGGCCAAACTGGGCAACGAGCCCGATGTTACCCATCGGGACGTTCACACCAAGGTGCCAGCCCTTGAACGTGGTGGGGAAGACATACTTGGCGTCGACATAGGTGCCCGAAACCGTGGCGACACCCGCATCGAACTTGCCGCCCAGCGTCATGTGACGGCCGGCGTTATTGCCGTTTTGGTCCTTGACGTCGACCCAAGCCGCGCCGACGTACAGCGGACCGTTTTTGAATTCGCCGTTGAAGCCGATGAGGCGTTTAGCCGACGTACTGACTGCGGACTCGCCGAAGCCGTACATCGCAGCCATCGTGAAGCCGCCCATGTTGGCCGACTTCCAGTTGATGCTGTTGTCGATGCGCAAGGCGCCTGGCAGGCCGAGGTAGTGGTTGCTCTCGACGGAGAAGCTGGTGCAGCCCTCTGCCGAAGCCGTGCAGAAGACGTGGAACGACGGCGAGTACTGGCGGCCGAGCGTGACCGCACCGAAGCCGCCCGACAGACCCACGACCGCCTGACGACCAAAGATACGGCCACCCTGACCCGTCATACCCGTGTCGCTCGCAAAACCACCTTCGAGCGTAAAGATAGCGTTCAGGCCACCACCCAGCGACTCCGAGCCGCGCAGGCCCCAACGGGAGCCGGACAGACCACCCGCTTCCACTGCGCTAATCGACGCACTGGGGGTCGGCGCACCCGTGGCCGTGCGGCCGGCGCTTGTACGGATGTTGGCGATGTACGTATCCACGACGCCGTAGAGCGTCACGTTTGCGGTCTGCGCAGAAGCTGCGCCAGCTGCGATGGCGCTGACGGCCAAAGCAATCAATTTCACTTTCATTCAGTCTCTCCTCAGTAATTAAACGCCAATCAGCCAAGGCACGCGGACGTGCGATGACGGACGTGCAATGACCATTGGCACCAATCTTCCAACCACAGATTCGGAAGCTGTGTCGGATTTTGCCAAAGGGCAGGGGAGCCCCCCTAAGGCGATCGGATGACAGCACAACGCCGGAGGCTACGCATGTTGTCAAATTGCAACAGCACGGGCGTGCTCCAAGTACGTTCCTAGGGCTCTCCCGCGTCTGGGGCGAGCGACATAACCAATTGAAATTGCATGCTATTTCCTGATCGCCTCGTCGAATCGGGGGCGCTGATCGTCCTGGCTGCGCTGGTGACCTCGACGATTGGCTTCCTGATGTTGCGGGGCATCCTGCCGACCCCGCTCAGCGCGCCCTCGCCGCGGTCGCTGCATGCCGCCCCGGTCCCGCGCGGCGGCGGCTTGGGCATCGCGGCGTCTCTCCTTGCCTGCGCTGCGGCGTATGGCCTGGTGCCCGCCGAGAACGGGAGCAGGCTGACTCTGGTCATCGCGCTGGCTGCGGTCTGGGCCGTCTCCGCATTGGACGATTGGATCGGCGTGGCGGCGCGCTGGAGGCTGGTCGTCCATGCCGCCGCCGCAGCCGCGCTGACCCGAGCTCTCTTGCCTTCCGAAACGTTTCCGATCTTCACTTTGTTGTCGGCTATTGCGCTGATCTGGGCTGTCAATTTCTACAACTTCATGGATGGCGCCGATGGAGTCGCCGCCGGTTCAGCCGTCACTATTGGGGCGACTTTCCTGGTGCTGGCGTCGGCAGCGCCAGCCCCTGCGAGCGTGCTGGATGTGCGTTCGCTCTGCCTCGTCGTGCTGGGCGCAGCGGCCGCGTTTCTCGTCTTCAATCGGCCGCCAGCGCGCATTTTCATGGGCGACGGCGGCTCCACCCTGCTCGGACTCACCCTCGGCGTCGTCGCCCTGGCCGGCGCGGCTGATGGGCGGTGGTCCCTCGGTGCCGCGGTCCTGCCGTTCACGCCGCTCTGGGCGGATGCAACCTTCACGCTCCTCCGCCGGTTGCGGCAGGGGCATCACCCTGCGGTCGCGCATCGCGATCACCTCTATCAACGCTTCGTTCTCGCGGGCGCCGGCCATGGCGGTCTGCTCGCCTGGATCACCGCTTGGAACATGCTCTCCGGGGTCGCCGCGTGGGTAGTGCGTGATGCGTCGGCGCTTGCGAGTGTGGCGACCGCGCTCGGTCTGGCCGCTCTGTACCTTGTCTCGACTCACGAGGCGATCCGACGGCAGCCGCATTGGGTGATCAACCCGCGCGCCTTGTTCGCGCTGCTCTACGACGTCGGCGCGGCCGCGGCGCTCTGGGTGGCGCTGTTCTGGGTGCGCTTCAATATTGCCATCGACGAGCGAGATTTCACCCCTCAGGACGTGCTCCTGTCGCTCGCGTGGATGCTGCCCATCCACATCGGCGTGTTCGTGGGCTTTGGTCTCTACCGGGGCCTCTGGCGGTACGCGTCGATCACTGACCTTCTGCGCATCATCTACGCCACGCTCACGGCGACGGCAGTCACCGTGATCTCGCTCGCCCTGATCCGTCCGGAGTCGTTCATCTGGCCACGGTCTGTGGTGCTGCTGCATCCGTTCCTGCTCATCGTGCTGATGGGTGGCGCGCGCATGGCCTACCGCAGCTGGAAGGAACACACGCTGTTCGGGCTCAACGCCGCGCGCGGCGAACCCGTCATCGTGCTCGGCGCGGGCGACACCGGCGCACGCCTCGTCAACGAACTGAAGCGCACGCCCGAGTGGCGCGTGGTCGCGCTCCTCGACGACGACCCGACGACGTTCGGCGCGCGCCTGCATGACGTCCCGGTCGTAGGCTCGCTCGCACGCCTACAGGAGGTGGCCGAGACCTTTGGTGCCCGTCATGCCATCGTGGCGATGCCGCGCGCCGGGGCGGCCGCCCGCAAACGTGCGGCCGAGCTTGCGACCGCGGCCGGGATGCGTCTCTTGACCATGCCTTCCTACGAGCAACTCCTGAGCGGCACCGCCCATGTCGGTCAACTCCGAGCAGTCGAACTCGAAGATCTGCTCGGGCGGGAGCCGGTCAGCCTGGACCAGGCCGGTCTTGAGGACTGGTTGGGCGGGCAATGCGTGCTCGTGACCGGGGCCGGAGGGTCGATCGGCACCGAACTCGCCCACCAGATCGCCCGCTTCGGGCCCGCCCGTCTGGTGCTTCTCGATCTCTCGGAGTTCGCAGCCCACACGGTGACCGAGCGGATGATTGCGCTACTTGGCCAGGAGCGTGTGGAGACCTATGTTGCGGACGTCCGCGATGCAACCCGAATGCGGAGGATCCTCGGCCGAGAGCGACCGCGCGCCGTCTTCCATGCGGCGGCCTACAAGCATGTGCCGCTCACGGAGACGGTCAATGCCTGGGAGGCGCTTCGCAACAACGCGCTGGGTACCCTCGTGGCCGGTCAGGCGGCCATCGCGGCCGGCGTCGAGAAGTTCGTGCTCATCTCCACCGACAAGGCCGTCCGTCCGGCAAGCATCATGGGCGCGAGCAAGCGTCTCGCAGAGATGATCTGCGCAAACATCGACACGGCCGGAGCGCGCACCCAGTTCATGGCGGTGCGCTTTGGCAACGTCCTGGGTAGCAATGGCAGCGTGATTCCGAAGTTCCGTGCCCAAATCGCCACAGGCGGACCCGTCACCGTGACGCACCCGGAGATGACGCGTTACTTCATGTCGATCCCGGAGGCCACCCAGCTCGTGCTGCAGGCCGGGTTGCTGGGCCGACAGGGTGACCTGTTCGTGCTCGACATGGGCGAGCCGATGTCGATTCTTGAGCTTGCGCGTTCGTTGATCCGGCTCGCCCACGGCCAGCCCGATGCGGTGCCCATCGTCTTCACCGGACTACGCCCCGGCGAAAAACTCCACGAGGAGCTGCTCGCGGAGCATGAGACGTTCGTGGCGACCGATCACCCGAAGCTACGGCGCGTCCGTGCGGAGCTGGTCCGCACGATCGACGTCGCTGCCCTGGCCGAGTGGCTCGCCGGCCCCGAGCCCGAAGATTTGCGGGCATCGCTCAAACGATGGGTGCCAGACTTCAGCCCGCCTGCAGCGCACTGAGGCGCGCGTAGACCCCGCCCTGGGCCAGCAACTCGTCGTGCGTTCCCGCCTCGACCAACCGCCCCCCGTGCATGACGTAGATGCGGTCCGCATCGCGCACGGTCGACAGGCGATGCGCCACATGCACGAGAGTGCGCCGCTCGGGCAGGCGTCGGAGTGCCTCGACCACCGCCGCTTCGGACGCGCTGTCGAGCGCCGAGGTCGCCTCGTCAAAGAGCAGAATCGGTGCCGGCCGATAGAGCGCACGAGCGATCGCGATGCGCTGTCGTTGCCCGCCCGAGAGAAGACTACCGCCTTCACCGACCCGGGTCTCGTACCCTGCGGGCAAGGCTGCGATGAACTCCGCTGCGGCGGCGGCCTCGGCCGCCCAGCGCACGCGGTCCATGTCGACGGCCTCCGCGCCAAACGCGATATTGGCGGCGACTGTGTCGTTGAGCAGCAGGACATCCTGTGACACGAGCGTGACCGCGCGCCTCAGGACCACCGCCGTGGCCTCCGAGGCGATGACGCCACCCACCTCCACCCGTCCCGACTGCGGCGGGTAGAAACCCGCGATGAGCGCAATCACGCTCGACTTGCCGCCGCCGGAGGCACCAACGAAAGCCACCCGCTCGCCGGGCGCAATCATGAAGCTCACCTCGACGAGCGCCGCCTCCTCGCGCGTCGGATAAGCAAATGAGACCCGCTCGAAACGGATCGCGCCCTCTGCGCTCATCGGCAGCGTCTCGCCGGAGTGACCCGGGGAGGATGGCTCAGCGCGTGTGTCGGCGATCGCAAAAAGCGACCCCGCCGCCGCGAGGCCGCGTTGGAGCACCGCATTGACCGAGGAGAGCGCCTTGAGCGGCGGCAGCACTGAAAGCAGCGCCGTGAAGAACACGAAGAACTCGCCCGCGGTCATGCGCCCCTGCTGACCTTCGACGATCGCAAGCGCGACGATTCCAGCGATGGCAAAAGAGACCGAGAGATGAATGAGCGGGGCAGCAAGCGCGTTGGCCCGCTCCTGCTTCATGTACGACTGCCTCACGGCGTTCGCGCGCATACCGAACCGCTCCTCCAGCATGGCAAAGGCAGAAAACACCTTCACCGTGCGCTGGTTGCGCAGCCCCTCGTCGGTGAAGCGCGCGAGCTCGCCCATCTGCGTCTGCATTGCCTCGCTCGCCGAGCGCAGCCTTCGGGTGATGCTCCGCACGACGATCGCCACGAGCGGCGCCACCACGAACACGACGAGCATGAGCCGCCAGCTCACTGCCGCCATGAGCATGAGCGCAGCGATGAGCTTCAGGCTGTCCTGCACGAGGGCGGTCAGCGCCTGCGAGGTGGCCTGACCGACCTGCTGGGCGTCATAGGTGATGCGTGAGGTCAGCTCGGCCGGCGGATGGCGGTCGAACCACGCCACGGGCAAGCGCAGCAGATGCGCAAACGTGTCGCGGCGAATGTCGTAGACCACACGACTTGCGACCCAGTGCAGCCCCGTGTCCCCGGCAAAGTTGGCCGCACCACGCAGGACGAACACGGCCACGAGCAAGAGCGGAAACCAAAGAATCGGGATCTCCGAAAGCAAAGCCGTGACCGGTGCGAGGAAGGACTGCGAAAGCCCGCCGCTCATGGCGGCACCCGATGCCGATGTGCTTGTGCCGACTGTCTGCGCGGCGTCGGGCGACGAGGTCGCTGCGAAACCGCGATCGACGATCTGCGCGAAGGACAGCGTGATCAGCGGCTCGACGAGCGAAACCAGCGCCAGAGCGAGCGCGGCAGCCATGAGGCGCCCGCGATACGGGCGCGCATAGCCCAACAGGCGCCGATAGCGCGCCACGTCGCCGGTGGTCACCAGTCGAGGCTTGGGCTCCATCGTGGGGATTGTTCCACGCCCTGATATCCTCACCAGAGTGCGAGGTGCCGCCGCGGCCCGTCTGGCTGCGGTGGATGATCGGGAATGCGGTGCCGCGCGTGAATTGCTTCACACGCCATGCCGCAACTGCCCCCGCAACGGTAGTCTGCCGCATCACGCGCGCTCGGCGCGCGATGCCGGCTGGATGAAACAAGTCACTGTGCCCTCGACGGAAGGTGTGGGAAGGCTCATCCAGTTCGCGCAGAAAGTCCGGAGACCGGCCTCGCACCCGAAGTGGCGCTGCCCAGGCGCCGCTCCGGCTCAAGTGCCGGCGTCGCGGGGCGCGATGATGGGGCGTGTTCGCTTGTGCTCTCTCGCGTTCTCTCGTCACGCCTGATCGTTGCTTCCCTGACGACGGATTCGTCCATCTGCAGCGCGGAGGGCGCTGCATCGACCGTTCGTCCATCATGTTCAAAGAAAACCCACCCACCCGATTGCGCCGCCTCGCTGCCGCGCTCCTGAGCCTTTCGGCCGCAACGCTCCCAGCCATCAGCTCCGCCCAGACCCTGATTGAGCCGGTGATCGTCACCGCAACCCGCGCCATCGCACCGGCAGAACCGGCACGCGATACCCTGCGCGATGTCAGCGTGCTCACAGCCGAGGACATCGCTGCCTCGGGCGCGGCCGATCTTGCCCAACTGCTCGCCCGCGTACCCGGGGTACAGGTCGCACAGCCCGGTCCGTTTGGCACGCCCTCGTTTTTCCTGCGCGGCCACAACGCAAACCAGACGCTCGTGCTCATCGACGGCCAGCGTATCGCCTCGGCCTTCAATGGTCTTGCGGCACTCCAGAACCTGGGCCTCGCCGAGATCGAGCGTATCGAGATCGTGCGCGGCCCGCATGCCAGCCTCTTCGGGGCCGATGCCCTCGGCGGCGTCATCAACGTGATCACGCGGCGGCATGCCGCGCGTGGTTTCACCGCGACCGTCGGCACGGGGGCCAACGCGCTCATCCGTGCGGCTGCCCAGGGCAGCTCTGCCTTCGGCGACACACGCCTCTCGGCGAGCGCGAGCCATGAGCGGAGCGACGGCTGGAATGCGATCGTTGATGCGCGCGCTTTCAACTACAACCCCGACCGCGACGGCTGGCGCGTGACGCGTGGCAGCCTCGACATCGACCATCGGATCGATCGCAAGTGGAATGCTTTCGCCCGCGCGCTCGTCACACGCAGCAACAGCCAGTACGACGGTGGGCCAACCCGGGACGATCGCGCGCTCGTCGATCTCTCGGCGCTCTCGGGCGGGGCACGCTACGTCTCCGATCGCTTCTCGAGCGAGCTCACGCTTGCCCAAAGCCGCGAGGCGTCCGAATTTCTCTCGGCGTTCCCTGGCCGCTACGTGACCCGTAACGAACAGGCGCACGCGCAGGTGCAGGCCGCGCTCGCCCCGGGACTGCGCGGCCAGGCACTCATCGAATGGCGCCGCGAGCGGATCGAGGACACCGACCGGCTGCCCGTGAAATCGCGCACGACGACGAGCGGCGTGCTCGGCGCCGACTGGCAGCAGGGCCCGGCGCGGCTTGCGGGACACCTGCGGCTTGATGACTCCAATCAATTTGGCAGCCGCACGACCGGGAGTCTTTCGGCGGGCTGGCAGGTCACGCCCACGCTTCGCGTCGCTGTCAACGGGGGCACGGCGTTCAAGGTGCCGACCTTCAATGACCTTTACTACCCAGGATTCGCCAACCCGAATCTCTTGCCCGAGACAAGCCGAAGCATCGACGCGAGGATCGTCTGGCAAAGCGGATCCATCCAGTTGACGCTTGCGGGTTATCGCTCCGACGCGCGCGATCTCATTCAGTTCGTTTGTGACTCGAACTTCAATTGCGCGCCGCAGAACGTCGCGCGGGCGCGGCTCACGGGTGCCACGGCGAGCGCGAGCGCCACGATCGGCGCGATGCGCATCGAGGCCGCCTTCGATGCGCTCGACCCGAAGAACCGCATCACCGGCAAGCTTCTGCCCAGGCGCGCACGCGAAACCGGGCAACTCACCGTGTCGGGGCCGCTTGCGACCGGGCTCGAGGTGAGCGGCGCCCTGCGCGCCGTCGGCCGACGCTTCGACGATGCGGCCAACCGAAACCGCCTCCCGGCGTATGAGGTCCTCGACGTCTCGGCCCGCTGGTCATTCGCGCCGGGATGGCAGCTCGCCGCTGCAGTCGACAACGTGTTCGATCGTGACTATCAGACTGCCCGCGGCTACTCGACTGGCGGTCGACTCTGGCGGCTCGAGATCACCGGTCGTCTCTGACGGTGCTCGAGGGGGGCGTGCCAGTGGTTCGGCGACTCCGGCTGCGGCGACTCGTGTGGCTTGCCGTCACGCTGGCGGCTCTGCTGCCTGTGGCTGCCGCTGCAGGTGCGGCTGCGCCCATGCGCATCGTGAGCCTCGCACCGCACATCACCGAACTGCTGTTCGAAGCCGGCCTCGGTGATCGCCTCGTGGGCGTGACCGAAGCCTGCGACACGCCACTGGCGGCGCGACGCCTGCCGCGGGTGGCGAACCACCTGGGCGCGAGTGTCGAGGCGATCGTCGCGCTCCAGCCCGATCTCGTGCTGGCCTGGCCTGCGGGCAATCGGGCGGCCGACCTCGAGCAGCTGCGTCGACTCGGCCTTCGGGTAGAGACGAGCGATCCCGCGAACCTGCAGCAGATCTTTGCCGAGGTTCGCCGCTTCGCGGCGTGGGCCAGCCCGGATGCCCGCGCCCGCGTGATGCGCCGGTTGAGCGCGCTCGAGCTGCGGCTCGCCCGCCTCGAGCGCGCGCATACCCGGGCTTCAAGGCTCCGCGTCTTCTACCAACTCGGCGCCGATCGGTTGTTCACGCTCTCCAATCGCCACTTCGTAGGTCATGCGCTTTCGCTCTGCGGCGCAGAGAATCTCTACGGTGAGGCCGCGCTGCCCGCGCCCGAGGCCTCGCGCGAAGCGGTGCTCGCGGCGCGCCCGCAAGCAATCCTCGTCGCGGATGCATCCGGGCTCGAAGCCGCCACGCGGGGCTGGCGCGCCGCAGGGCTACCCGGCGCTACGCCGATCGTTGCGGTGGACGGCGCACGGCTTCATCGACCGACGCTCGCGAGCTTTGAGGCCGTCGAAGGGCTCTGCGCGACACTCGATCGGCTTCGTGGCGCGCCCTGAGTCCGGTCACGCCGTGCGGCGATAAACTCACCTGCCCGTTTTCCGGCAGTTTTCCCGGCAGGTCAGACAACCATGAGCAAAGCCTTCACACGGGAGCCCGAGGCGGACGATCCGGCCGACGACGACGAAGTGCGCCTGCCGCCCCTGCCGCCCGGAACCCGCAACTACATGACGCCCGGCGGTCACGTCCGGCTGAAGGCCGAACTGCACCAGCTGCAGATGGTCGAGCGGCCCGAGGTCACGCGTGTGGTCGCCTGGGCAGCGGGCAACGGCGACCGGAGCGAGAACGGTGATTATCTCTACGGCAAGCGTCGGCTGCGCGAGATCGACCGCCGCATCCGCTATCTCATCAAGCGGCTCGATGCGGCCGAGGTCGTCGATCCCGAAACGCGCGACACCGATCAGGTGTTCTTTGGTGCGACGGTGGACTTCGCGGGCGCAGACGGTCACATTCGCACGATCTCGATCGTGGGCATCGATGAAGTCGATCCGGCGCGGGGGTACGTGAGTTGGCTCTCGCCGATCGCACGGGCGCTCACCAAGCATCGTGAGGGCGACATCGTGCGTGTTCCGACCCCTTCGGGCGTGGAAGAAGTCGAAATCCTTGCCGTACGCTACGTGCGGCTCGCCACCGACACCCCGATGACCGCTGAGGCGGTATAGTGCAGAGCGTGAACCCTGCCCTGGACGCTCTGGAAAAGTCCCTCGATGCGGCGCTCGATCGCCTCGGGCAGCTGGCCGCCGAGAATGCGCGGCTTCGAGCTGAACTCGCCGACCGCGAGGAACGGATCGCACTCGCGCGGGCTCGGCTCCGCGCGCTCGCGGACCGCCTTCCCCTGGATTGAGGGAAGACGATGAGTGCCCAGAATACCGTCTCCCTCACCCTGCTCGGCCGCCCCTTCCGACTTGCCGCACCGGCCGGCGACGAAGAGCGGCTCCGTCGGGCGGCAGAGATCGTCGAACGCCAATGCGAGCGACTTGCCGCAGGCATGTCGCGCCCGGAGCTCGAGCGCGTTCTGCTGCTCGTCGCGCTCGAGCTCGCGGCGAGTACCGTGCCCGGCGGCTCGGGCGCCTCAGTCGATGCTGACCGCCTCGATCCGCCGCTCGAGGCGCGGCTGTCCGCCCTGCGTGCGCGTGTAGAGCGTGCGCTCGCCGATACCGCTGTGATCTCGCCAGCCCGCTAAGTGGGGGGCGTAGAATCTGGATTGCTCCTGCGACGCTCGTGGCGGTCATATAGTTCTTTGAACCAATGCGCATCGCGCAAGGATGCCTTGACTACGTGCGGCAATGTGCGCGGCTCCTGCGACGCCTCCTGCGTCCTTGCCAGCTGTACCTACGCCGCCCGTGCAGGCAACCACTCTTGAACCCCGGTTCAAGATGCCGGCCGTCACGGCGCTGCGGGGCACCCCGGACACCTTGAAGGGAGCGCCACGCGCTCCCTTTCTTTTTCCTTGCATCGACCGCTCTCGATCCTGCCATGTACTGGCTCATGAAGTCCGAACCCGACGAGTATTCGATCGATGACCTCGCGCGTGACGGCCGCTCGAGTTGGTTCGGTGTGCGCAACTACCAGGCCCGCAACTTCATGCGGGACCAGATGCGCGTCGGTGAGCTCGCCTTCTTCTATCACTCGTCCTGCCCCGAGCCCGGCATCGCTGGCATCTGCCGTATCGCGAGCGTTGCGAAACCCGACGAGTCCCAATTCGATCCGAAGGGAGATTACTTCGACCCCAAGGCCACGCGCGAGCGCCCGATCTGGTTCTGCGTGGACGTCGAGTTCGTCGAGCGCTTCCCGCTGATTCCGCTCGCTGCGTTGCGCGCTGCACCGGAGCTCGCCGAGATGACCATCCTCAAGCGCGGCAACCGGCTCTCGATCACACCGGTCACCGAGGCCGAGTGGCGATTTGTCACCTCCCGGCTTGCCACACGGCCGGCCCCGCAACCCACCCCGGGGCCGCAGGCCAAGGCGCAGGGCTGACCTCGTGCTCGAAGCCTTTCTCACCCCCTGGTTCTTCGCCTATCTCGCGCTCGGTGTGCTGGTCGGCTTTCTCGCCGGCCTGCTCGGCATCGGTGGCGGCATGACGATGGTGCCGATCCTCGCGATGATCTTCCCGGCGCAGGGCTTCCCGTTCGAGACCAAGATGCAGGTGATCCTTGCCACCTCGATGGCCACGATCATCCTGACCTCCGTCTCTTCGGTGCGCGCGCACCACGCCCGCGGCACGGTCGACTGGCGCGCGGTCGCCCTGATGAGCCCCGGCATTCTCGCGGGCAGCTTCCTGGGCACACGACTCGTGGCAAGCCTCTCGACCGTGTTTCTCGGTGTCGTCTTCACCACGTTTCTCTTCTACACGGCAACCCAGATGCTCGCCAATTTCAAGCCCAAGCCCTCACGCACGCTGCCAGGGCCCTTCGGCCTGTTCGTTGTTGGCGCCATCGTCGGCGTGCTCTCCGCCATGGTCGGCGCCGGCGGCGGCTTTTTCTCCGTGCCTTTCCTCACTTGGTCGAACGTTCCGATCCACGGCGCGGTGGGCACCTCGGCGGCGCTGGGCTTTCCGATTGCCGTGTTCACGACGCTCGGCAACATCTGGAACGGCTGGGGCGTGCCGAACGTCCCTCAGCCTGCGCTTGGCTTCGTCTACCTGCCCGCACTCGTCGGCATCTGTGGCACGAGCGTCCTGATGGCGCCGGTGGGCGCCCGTCTCGCGCATCGGCTGCCCGTAGCGACGCTCAAGCGCATCTTCGCGATCCTGCTCTACCTGCTCGCCTTCAAGATGCTGCACACAGTGCTGACCGCCTGATCGAACGCGCCGGGCGAAAGACCGCACGATCGTCATACAGCGCAGCATCCTCGCTCTC
>CALDYQ010000011.1 GCA_937944385.1 uncultured Burkholderiales bacterium
GCCCCTACGGATGCTGGAGCGGGCGATGGGAATGCGCGGGCACTGACGTGTCCCGCGTCCCGCCCGATCGGTGGATCGTGCGGGACCGCCCTTCGGGCGTCCGGCCCTCGCGGTGCTCGGGCGCGTCGAACCCGGATTCACACCCGTGGGTTCGCTTCCCATCGCCCGAAAAAAAAGGGCCGCTCACGCGGCCCCTACGGATGCTGGAGCGGGCGATGGGAATCGAACCCACGTCTTGAGCTTGGGAAGCTCAGGTCCTGCCATTGAACGACACCCGCACACGCCGAAGTATAAAAACTCCGCGTCTGCCGAGCGCCCGACGCCGAGGCTCAGCCCGGCCGCGCGAAGTTGAGTGGCAGCACGGTCGTCTCCTTCACCTTCTCGAGCACGAAGCTCGACTTGACGTTGACCACGCCAGGGAGCGTGAGAACGCGATCCATCAAAAAGGCGGTGTAGTGCTTGAGATCCGGCATCACGACCTGCATCGTGTAGTCCATGTCGCCTGAGAGTGAATGACACCAGGTCACTTCGCTCCACGTCTGTACTGCGGCCTTGAAGCGTTCGCGTGCCTTGGCATCCCGCTTGTCGAGTGCGACATCGAGGTGTACCGTCAGGCCGAGTCCGATCTTCTCGGGATCGAGCAGCGCTGCGTAGCCGGCGATGACGCCCTTCTCCTCAAGCGCCCGGACACGGCGAAGACAGGGTGACGCCGACAGGGCGATTCTCTCGGCCAGGTCGATGTTCGACAGCCGTCCGTCCGCCTGGAGCGCCTCGAGTATGCGCAGATCGATACGATCCATGAACCATCTGTTCCCTTCCGAGTTTGATTGCGCAACATTATGCCTTCTCTAGGGCGGTCTGGATGAGATTGCGCCAGCGCGTTGCGCTCTCGGAACACCACAATGCCGGCTTCCACAAATGTGCGCAACGGAGACCCACCGATGACCGCCGACACCATCTGCGCTTTTCAGCCTTGGGATAACCCGATGGGGACCGACGGCTTCGAGTTCATCGAATATGCCGCACCGGACCCCGCCGCCATGGGCCGCCTGTTCGAGCAGATGGGGTTCGTTGCGGTGGCCAAGCACCGCTCGAAGAACGTGCTGCTTTACAAGCAGGGCGACATCAACTTCATCCTGAACGCCGAGCCGGGCTCCTTTGCGCAGAACTTCGCGCGCATTCACGGGCCCTCCATCTGCGCGATCGCCTTCCGCGTGAAGGACGCCGCGTTTGCCTACAAGCGTGCGGTGGAACTCGGTGCGTGGGGTGTGCCCGCGAATCCCGGACCGATGGAGCTCAACATCCCGGCGATCAAGGGCATCGGCGACTCGCTGCTCTACTTCGTGGATCGATACCGGGGCAATTCGGTGCACGGCGGCAACGATGTCACGATCTATGACATCGATTTCGTGCCGATCGCGGATGCGCCGCGTGAGCCATTGGGTGCCGGGCTCAAGTACATCGATCACTTGACCCACAACGTGCATCGGGGCCGGATGAACGAATGGGCCGAGTTCTACGAGCGGCTGTTCAATTTCCGCGAGATCCGCTATTTCGATATCGAGGGCAAGCTGACTGGCCTCAAGAGCCGGGCGATGACCAGCCCCTGCGGGAAGATCCGCATCCCGATCAACGAGTCCTCCGACGACAAAAGCCAGATCGCCGAGTACCTTCAGGCCTATCGCGGCGAAGGCATTCAGCACGTCGCGCTCGGAACCGACGACATCTACATGACGGTCGATACGCTCGCGGCAGCAAACGTTCCGTTCCAGAGCACACCCGAAACCTATTACGAGCAGTTGGACCGCCGCATCCCGAACCACGGCGAGGACGCCGATCGACTCAAGCGCCTGTCGATCCTGATCGATGGCGCCCCCGAGGACTCCGGGCTGCTACTGCAGATCTTCACCCAGAACCTGATCGGCCCGATCTTCTTCGAGATCATCCAGCGCAAGGGCAATCAGGGCTTTGGCGAAGGCAATTTCAAGGCGCTGTTCGAATCGATCGAACTCGACCAGATCCGCCGCGGCGTCCTCGCAAGTGCCTGAAAGCCTGCTCTACGGCCCGATCGCGGCGTCGCGTGCTCGCTTGCTCCTCGCCGATCGCTGAGATCTGTCTCGTCGCGCGCTGCGCGGCTCCTTGCGCTCGGGTCGTTCGCGACGGCTCTGAGGCACTTGCCTGAGGCACTTGCGGGCACGGGGCGGAAAGCCTGCTCTACGGCCCGATCGTCGGGGGGCGATCAACCCTTCGATCGGGCCCAGACCTCCGGCGTCACGATATCGAAGCCCAGAGCCTGACGATTCAGCTTGAGCAGCGCGCGATCGTAGGTGAGAAGCGCATGGGCTGCGCCGCAGAGCGCAACCTCGAGGAACTTCTGATCAGCGCGGTCGCTGCAGCGCGGCAATGATGCAGTGCGCGACGCATCCGGTTCGACCCATTCGAGATACGGGCCCAGCCGCGCGAGCACGGCGTGCACCTCATCGTCCGAGCGGCCGAACTCGGGGCGATAGGCGACCGCGCGCAATTCGCGCCAGGTAGCCACCGACAGCAGCGGTCGCAGGGTGCCGGCGCGCCAGCCCTCCGCAAGCGGGAGGTGGCGCGAGTCCCGAAACAGCAGGGCCGAGACGAGGACGTTGGTGTCGAGGACGAGACGGTGCACGCGAGGCGGGTGGCGTGCTGCTTACTGTGCCGTCCAGCCGCCGTCGATCGAATACGCAGCGCCGGTGATCGACCCGCCCGCCTCGGTGGTCAGGAAGAGTGCAAGCTCGGCGATGTGCTCGGGTTGAACGAAGCGTTCCGACGGCTGCTTTTCACCGACCAGGCTGCGCGTGGCGGCCTCGACCGTGATCCCCTGCGCCTGGGCGCGTGCGACGATTTGCTTTCGCACGAGCGGGGTGTCGACCCAGCCTGGGCAGATGGCGTTGCACGTGATGTCGACTTTCGCATTCTCGAGCGCAACGACCTTGGTCAGCCCGACGATGCCGTGCTTGGCGGCAACGTACGCCGCCTTGTTGATCGAGGCCACCTTGCCGTGGGCCGAGGCGATGTTGATGATGCGGCCCCAGCCGCGGGCCTGCATGTCCGGCAGTGCCGCCTTCGTCGTGTAGAAGGCCGAGGAGAGGTTGATCGCGATCACTGCTTCCCAGCGCTCGTCGGGGAAGTCCTGCACTGGAGCGACATGCTGGATTCCGGCGTTATTGACGAGCACGTCGATACGCCCGCCAATCGCAATCGCGCGCTGCACGAGCTCGCCCGCCTCGGCCGGCACGGCCAGATCCGCCGGCACATAGTGCACGCGTACCCCGGTCGTCTCGGCCATCTCGTCGCGCAGCCGCTCGATCTCGGCCGGGTCGCCAAAGCCGTTGAGCACCACCTCGGCGCCCGCGGCGGCAAGCCGACGGGCGATGGCTAAACCAATTCCGCTCGTCGAGCCGGTGACGAGGGCAACACGGGAAGCAAGGGGTTTGTCAGACATGGGCGGAAACGGAGAAAAATGAGAGCGTACAACGCACCGGGCCGTGCGTGCTTCACCCGGGCGCGCGCGTGATATGCCGCTGTGCATGCCCGCCGGTGTGACGAGCAAGCACTTGATCGAACCCGGATGATGCGCGTCGGCGCCGGCTGCGTCATACGGATGCCACTCGATATCGGAACACTTCGGGCATCTTTGTTTGTGCTCCCGTGTCCATGTTCGGTAAGTACCGACGTCTCGTCATCGCCGTCCTGCTGTTCATCATCATCGATCTCGGGCTGCTGCTCTTCAACTATTTCGCTTCGCAACAGCTCGAACGTGACGCCGAGCGGCTCACCACGGCCGGAGAGCTGCGTATGCTGTCGCAGCAGCTCGCTAAAAGCGTGCTCACGATGCAAACGGAAATCGTCGGCGGCTTACCCGTCGAGACCAGCACGACCCAGGCGCGCGAGGCCCGAGAAGGCTTTGTACGGGGCTTCGCAACACTTCGCCAGTCGCTTGCCGATGATCGTGACTTCGTCTACTTCGGCATCGACGTGGCCAGGATGCGCGCGCTCCTCGAACGCGCCATCGAGCTCTGGGGGCCGATCGAACGAGAGATCGAGCCGCTGCTCGGGGAGGTGCGCCCCGATCCGGAGACGGTCGAAATCGCGGTCAACAAAGTCGTGGCGCGCAACATTCGACTGGCCAATTTGCTCGACGACCTGTCGCAGCAGGTCAAGGAGGGGGCCGAGCGCAAAGTGAATCAAATGCGCGTGATCCAAATCAGTGCGATCCTTCTTGCGTTCGTCAACTTTCTCTACATCGTCTTCAACTTCATTCGCCGGTTGCGTGAAAGCGACGCTGCTGCCGAACGCGCCCGGAAAGACACCGACGACATCTTGGGCGCGGTCAACGAGGGGCTTTTGCTGCTCAAGCCGGATGGCACGCTCGGGGCCCGCACCTCCGCATCGGCTGAGCGCCTGCTTATGTCGCCCTGCCCGCCGGGCTCGTCCTTCTTCGGCTGGCTCGACCGTGTGCTCGACCCCGTGCTCGCAAGCCAGGCCCGCGACTACATCGGCCTGCTCTTCGATGCCAAGGTCAAGCCAGCGCTCTTACACCAGCTCGACCCGCTTGCCCAGGTCTTTGCGCGGCACCCGGACCGTCCAGGCGAGGGGCGGCATCTGAGTTTCCGTTTCACTCAGATTCGCGATACGGGCGGCGTCCGCGAGTTGCTGGTGACGGTCACCGACGTGACCGAGCGCGTGCGTCTGTCCCAAGCGCTCAAAACGCGTCCTGCCGCTTTGGGCGGCTCGATCGAGGAACTGCTCACCGTGCTCGAGGGCGACCCCGACTGGATGGATCAGTTTCTCGCCGGTGCGCGGGCTCGCATCGGTGAGCTCAACGCGGCGCTTCGTGCGGTCAGCGATGATGGTCAAGCGCGGCGCGCCCTCATCGATCGGATCGCCGGGGTCATCCACGGAATGAAGGGCGAAGCCACGGCGATTGGACTCGCAACATTGGCAGATGCAGCACATGCTGCAGAAGATGAGCTCGCACCGCTCCGCAAGCGCAGTGCCCTCGACGGCGAGGCCATGATTGGCGTGGCTCTCTCGCTCGACAAACTCGCCGATGCCCTGACCCGGGTAGAGGAGACCTTCGCCCGCTTCCGCCGCGCGCTCGGCCGCGCAGCCACGGGCGACAAGAGCTTTTCCAACTCATTGACCGAGGCGCTCAACCGCGTGGCGGAACAGACCGCGACGAAGCACGGCAAAGCCGCCCGAGTGGACCTCACCGAAGGGTTCGACCGCCTGCCTGAGGCTGTGCGCCGCGCGCTCCGGGAGATCCTGCCGCAGCTCGTGCGTAACGCCGTGATCCATGGTATCGAGTCCCCAGAGGAGCGGGCTCGGCTCGGCAAACCCGGAACCGGCATCGTGCGCGTCAACCTCCAGCGTGAAGGCGAAGAGGTCGTTGCGATCGAGGTAAGCGATGACGGCGGCGGTCTGTCGTTCGCCAAGCTGCGTGAGGTTGCGCGCGCGCGGGGCTACGATCCGCAAAGCCTCGACGAGCGTGTACTTGCAGAGCTGATCTTTGCCCCTGGCGTGAGCACCGCCTCGGCAGTGACCGCCGAGGCGGGCCGGGGCGATGGGCTGTCGCGTGTTCGCTCGCTGCTCGGCGAGCTCGGGGCGAGGCTCCGGGTGACCTCTCAGCCGGGGCAGTTCACGCGCTTTACGATCGAGTTCGGAGCAAGCGCATGAAGCACACGCTCATGGTGGTTGACGATTCGATGGTCTTTCGCAACCGGATCGTCCGGCTTCTCACGGCGGAGCCCACGCTCAACATCCAGGTTGTTGCGCTGGCGCGCGATGGCCTCGAGGCCGTCGAATTCGCCCGACAGAAGCAGCCGACGCTGCTCACGATGGACTTGACCATGCCCCGCATGGAAGGTGCGGATTGCCTGAAGCAGTTGCGTGAGATCCTTCCCGAGGCTCGCATCCTCGTGGTGTCCGCCTTGTCGGACCGCGCAACCGCGCTCAAGGCGGTCGCCTGCGGCGCCCATGGCTTTCTACACAAGCCTTTTACCGACCTGGACCTGGTCGATGCCATGCGGGAGTTGGTCGCATGAGCACGGCCCAGGTCGAAGAACGCGATGTGCGCATCTTCGTCGACGCGCTCGCTCGATTCTTTGATGCCACGACAGGGCTCGCTGCAAGCGTGCGGACAGCCTATCGTGTCAGCGTGCCCGAGTCGCTCCGTCCGGGCGACTTCCTGGGCGAGATACCGGTTTCCGGCGCCTATGGGGGCTCGATCGAGTTCGTCGCGCCCCGCGGCCTCTTGAGTCATGTCCTGTTGCGCATGGGTGAGCGCGACTACAGCGACGCCGTCCATCTCGACCTCGTCGGCGAGATTGCCAACCAGGTCGCGGGCTATGCGCGTCGCGTCTACGGCGAGGCGCTTGCGATCGCGCCGCCGCGTGTGAGAAGCACTGGAGTCAATGAACGACTCAGCGCCGACGGGCGGCTCTACGCCGTGCCGCTCACCTGGAACGATTACGAGGCGACGCTGCTCGTGCGGTTGCTACACCGCGGCTGAGTTTTCTCCCTCGCGAATGGCCTTGAACGCGGAGAGCGCCCGCGCTCGCGCCGCTGCGTGCTCGACGATGGGCGCAGGGTAGTCGCGTCCGAGTTCAAAGCTCCGCGCCCGCGCTTCCACGGGCTTCATGAGCCATGGCGCGTGGATATCGGCATCGGAGAGCCGGGCGAGCTCCGGCACGTAGCGCCGGATGAACTTGCCTTCGGGGTCGAACTTTTGGCTCTGGTTGATCGGGTTGAAGATGCGGAAGTAGGGCTGCGCGTCGCAGCCCGTGGAGGCCGCCCACTGCCAGCCGCCGTTGTTGGCCGCGAGGTCGTAATCGTTGAGCTTTGCGGCGAAGTAGCGCTCGCCGTGTCGCCAGTCGATCAAGAGGTGTTTGGTCAGAAACGAGGCTGCCACCATACGCAGACGGTTGTGCATGTAGCCGGTCTGGTTCAACTGCCGCATGGCGGCATCCACGATGGGGTAGCCGGTTCGCCCCGCGCACCAGGCGGCGAAACCCTCGGGGTCCTCCCGCCAGCGGATCGCCTCATACTCGGCTTTGAAGCTCTCGTTGACCACACGCGGATGGTGGGCGAGGATCTGGAAATAGAAGTCGCGCCAGATCAGTTCCGACAACCACACCTCGGCGCCGCGTGAGCCCTCCTGCCAGCGCTGCCACGCCTCCCGAACAAGCCGCCGGATCGGTATCGTGCCGAAGCGCAGGTGTACCGACAGGTAGGAAGGCCCACGCGCAGCCGGATAGTCGCGCGCCTCGTGGTAGCGGTCGATGCGCGAGAGAAAGTCCTCGAACATCCGCTCGGCGCCGCTTGCGCCGGCGGGGAGCGCCTGCAGATCGAGCACACCCGAGGTGAAGCCCAGGACGTCGAGCGAGGGCAAGGCCGAGGCTGGCGCCGGCGGAGCGAGCTGCCCAGCGCGGGGCGCGAACGGCCACGCCCTCGCATCGTCGGCCGTGAGCCGCCGGAGCCATGCGTTCTTGTACGGCGTGAACACCGAAAACGGTGTGCCGCTCGCAGTCAACACCTCGTCACGCTCGAAGATGACCTGGTCCTTGAACGTCCGAAAGGCGATGCCCGACCCCGCGAGCGCCGACCGCACGGTTTCGTCGCGCGCGACGGCCTCTGGCTCGTAGTCGTGGTTGGCAAACACAGCATCGACTCCGAGCGCGCGTGCGAGGACCGGGATGGCCTCCCGTGCTTGCGCGTGGAGCACGCAGAGGCCGCCGCCGTGTTGCTGGAGGACGCGGTCGAGCTCGGCTAGGCTGTGCCAGATGAATTCCACGCGGCGGTCGCGGCGGTCTTCGAGTGGGTCGAGGATGTCGCGGTCGAAGACGAACACGCAGTGCACCCGAGCAGCTGAAGCGAGCGCCGCGGCGAGCCCTGCGTTGTCTTTGGCGCGCAGGTCGCGCCTGAACCAAAAGAGAACGTGCTCGTGAGTCATGACCATCGAGGAACGCGCCAACGGGTGCGCAATGTATCTGTGTCGCCGTAGCCAAGGCGACCCATAAAATTGAAAGCATGATGCCATCCAGCCTCGCCGGGCACTTCCTGATCGCCATGCCGGCGATGGAGGACGCGCATTTCCGCGAGACGGTCACCTACCTGTGCGAGCACACCGAACGGGGTGCGCTCGGCGTGGTCGTCAATCGCACGATGGACGTCACCATGGAGTCGCTGTTCGGGCAGATGGACATCGCCGTGCAGGACCTGTCGGTACTCGCGCGACCGGTGCGCTATGGTGGTCCGGTCAGTGGTCAGCACGGCTTCGTGCTGCACCGGAGCGAGGGCACCTGGAACTCGTCACTCGTCGTGGGCAAGGAGCTCACCCTGACCACCTCGCGCGACATCCTCGAAGCCGCCGCCCGCGGCGAAGGCCCGAGCGACTGGTTGCTCACGCTCGGCTATGCCGGATGGGGCGCCGGGCAGCTGGAGGAGGAGCTGGCGGCCAATGCCTGGCTCACGGTCGTAGCCGATGCCGACGTCCTCTTCGGTACGGCGCCCGAGGCGCTGTTCGATGTTGCGCTGTCTCGGCTCGGCGTCAGTCGCCTCACGCTGTCCGCGGTGGCGGGGCACGCATGACGGCCGGCGCGCGCACCATCCTCGCCTTCGACTTCGGCGAGCGGCGGACCGGGGTGGCCATCGGGCAGGAACTCGCAGCGACCGCGCGGCCACTCGCGGTGATCCAAAGCACGAGCGATCGCGAGCGTCTGGCCCGGATCGAGCCGCTGGTACGCGAGTGGGCACCGGACTGCTTCGTCGTCGGCCGGCCACTTCACCCGGATGGGCAGGCGCACGCCCTGACCGCACGCTCAGAGCGTTTTTCGCGTCAGCTGGCGGAACGATTCCGTCGGCCAGCCTACCTGGTGGACGAGCGCTACTCGTCGATCGGTGCCGCAAACGATGCGGAATCCGCCGCCGAGATCCTGCGGCGCTTTCATGCCGAGGGTCACGCCGAAGGGTATGCCGAGAGGGGGCGCGCATGAAGCCCACGCTCGCCACGCAGCTCGATGCCGAGGCCATGTTCTCCGCGCTCGTGGACGCCATGCGCGCTGCCGTGCCCGAGCAGGCCGCGTTCGTCGGCGTGTATTCCGGGGGAGCCTGGCTCGCCGAGCGGCTTGCGCAGGTCATTCCTGGTCACCACCCGGTTGGCTTCGTCGACGTTTCGTTTTATCGGGATGACTTGTCGCGCGCGGGGCTCAAGGCCAACGTTCGCACGACCCAACTGCCGTTCCCGGTCGAGGGGGCGGACATCGTGCTGATCGATGACGTGCTCTTCACGGGCCGCTCGATCCGCGCTGCGATCAACACGCTCTTCGATTACGGCCGTCCGCGTTCGGTCCAGCTTGCCGTGCTGGCCGACCGCGGGGGGCGCGAGCTGCCGATCGCGGCGGATCATTGCGGCGGGGATGTCACGGTGCCCGCCGACGAGATGCTCGAACTGACCCGCGACGCGGCGGGCCACTTCCAGTTCCACCGGGTGCCGCGCGCCCGCTGACCGATCATGCTTTCAAAGCGCAACCTGCAACTCGACGACCGCGGCGAACTGCACCACCTGCTCGCCATCGAGGGGCTACCGAAGCGCATCATCGAGCGCATCCTCGACACGGCGGAGAGCTTCGTCGGCGTCAACGAGCGCGAGGTCAAGGTGGTGCCACTCCTGCGTGGCAAATCGATCTTCAACCTCTTCTTCGAGAACTCGACGCGCACCCGTACGACATTCGAGATCGCCGCCAAGCGGCTCTCGGCCGACGTGGTGAGCCTCGACGTGGCGCGCTCCTCGACCAGCAAGGGGGAGACGATCCTCGACACGGTGGCCAACCTGACCGCGATGCACGCCGACATGTTCGTCGTGCGGCACAGCGAAAGCGGTGCGCCCTGGCTGATCGCCCAGCACGCGGCACCGCATGTGCATGTCATCAACGCGGGCGACGGGCGGCACGAGCATCCCACCCAGGGCCTGCTCGACGTCTTCACGATCCGCCGCCACAAGCCGGATTTCACGCGCCTGACCGTGGCGATCGTCGGCGACATCCTGCACTCGCGCGTCGCACGGTCGCAGATCCATGCACTGACGACCCTCGGTGTGCCCGAGATCCGGCTCGTCGGGCCGCGCACCCTCGTGCCGCCGGAGCTGGCTCGTCTGGGCGCACGCATCTACACCTCGCTCGACGAGGCGTTGGTTGGTGTCGATGTCATCACGATGCTGCGCCTGCAGAACGAGCGCATGAACGGGGCGCTGATTCCGAGCGCAAGCGAGTATTTCGCCTGCTACGGGCTCACGCCGAAGCGCCTCGCGCTGGCCAAGCCCGATGCGATCGTGCTGCATCCGGGCCCGATGAACCGTGGCGTGGAGATCGATTCCGCGGTCGCCGACGGCCGCCAGTCGGTGATCCTCCAGCAGGTGACCTACGGCATTGCCATCCGCATGGCGGTCATGGCCATGCTTGCGGGGGCCGCGCGATGAAGATTGCGATCCGGGGCGGACGCCTCATCGATCCCGTAAGCGCGCTCGACACCCGGTGCGACCTCTACATCGCTGCTGGCAAGGTGGTCGGTGTGGGGACCGCCCCCGCCGAATGGCACGCAAATCGCGAGATCGATGCCACCGGGCTCGTGGTGGCCCCGGGCCTCGTCGACCTCGCTGCGCGACTCACACGCGCGACGCTCGCAACCGAACTCGCTGCCGCGGCGGCCGGAGGCATCACGCAGATCGTCTGCTCGCCGGACGCCTCGCCGGTGCTCGACGATCCAGGTCAGGTCGACATGCTCAGGCTGCGCGCGCAATCGCTTCACGGCGCGCAGGTGCATCCTCTCGGTGCCCTTTCGGTTGGTCTCCGGGGTGAGCGTCTCGCGGAACTGGCCAAGCTCCATGCCGCGGGCTGCATCGGCTTCTCTCAAGGCCTTGCGACGGGCTTTTCGCCCCGCTTTCTGTGGCAGGCGATGCAGTACGCCGCCACCTATGGCTATCCGGTATGGCTCCGTCCCGAGGATGCATCGCTGGCCGCCGGTGGCGTGGCGCACGACGGCGAAGTGGCCGCGCGTCTCGGACTCGCCGGTATTCCAGCCTGCGCGGAGACCGTGGCCGTCGCCGCCCAAGCGGAGATCGCGCGTGCGACCGGTGCCCGACTCCACCTGTGCCGCCTCTCGACCGCCGAGGGCGTCGAGGCGGTGCGTCGCGCCAAGGCCGAAGGCCTGCCCGTGACGGCCGACGTCTCGGCGCTCCACCTGCATCTGACCGACATCGACATCGGCCACTACGATGCGCACTGCCGACTGGCACCGCCCCTGCGCAGCGAGCGCGACCGGGATGCACTGCGCCGCGGCCTGATCGACGGCACGATCGATGCCGTCGTGTCCGACCATCGCCCGCTGCCGGCCGATGCCCGGCAACTGCCGTTCGCCGAGGCGGCCGTGGGCGCGAGCGGATTCGAAACCCTGCTCTCGCTCATCCTGCGTCTGGCCGAGAGCGAGCGCGTTCCGCTCGCCGACGCGCTGGGCTGGGCGGGTTACCGTGCCGCGAACGCCGCGGCACTGCCCGCGCCGTCGCTGGCCGTCGGTGCACCGGCCGATGTGGTCGTGTTCGATCCGCGGGCCTACCGCGTCGTTCGATCGTCGTCGTTCACGAGCGCCGGCGGGAATTCCCCGATGCTGGGCTACGAATTACCGGGTCTCATCCGATACACGATCAATCGGGGCCATCTCGCCTACGACGCGGGCACGCATTGACCGGCGGATCGGTCGCCGCGCGACTGCTCTGTCCGCGGCGTGGCATGGCCCGAATCTCCCAAGGAGCCCCGCATGTCCGAATTCCCTTCTGCTTCCCGCCCGTCGATGCACGCATCCGCCGTCGCCGACGAGGCCAAGCGCGAGATCGACGCCCTCGTGCCCGGCCACAATCATGATCGGCGCAGCTTTCTCATGACTTCGGTGGCCGCCGGGTTCGCCGCAGCGACGTTGCCGGTGGCGGCCCAGACGATGATCCGTACGCCGGCCGACGGTCTGGTGGCCGGCGAGGTCAAGGTCCCCACACCCGATGGCGAAATGCCCGCGTACCGCGCGATGCCCGCCACCGGAGGCGGCTTCCCAGTCGTCCTCGTGGTGCAGGAGATCTTCGGCGTGCACGAATACATCAAGGACGTCTGCCGCCGCTTTGCACGGCTCGGTTATTTCGCGATCGCCGGCGAGATGTTCGCGCGGCAGGGGGACGTCTCGAAGATCACCGAGATCGCCCGGATCCAGAGCGAAGTCGTCTCCAAGGTCCCGGATGCACAGGTGATGGCCGATCTCGATGCGCTCGTGGCTTACGCGCGCCGATCGGGTAAGGCCAACGCGGACAAGCTCGCGGTGACCGGCTTCTGCTGGGGTGGCCGCATCACCTGGCTCTACGCTGCGCACAACCAGAACGTCAAGGCGGGCGGCGCGTGGTACGGCCGGCTCGAAGGCAATCGCACGCCGCTCACCCCGCAGCACCCGATCGATCTCGTGCCCGATATCAACGCACCGGTGCTCGGGCTCTACGGCGATGCCGACGCGGGCATTCCGAACGACAGTGTCCAGCGGATGCAGGAAGCGCTCGCGAATGCATGGAAGCCGAGCGAGATCATTCTCTTTGCCGATGCGCCGCATGCCTTCCACGCCGACTATCGGTCGAGCTATCGCCGGCAGGCGGCGGAGGAAGCGTGGACCAAGCTGATCGCCTGGTTCAAGCGGCACGGTGTTGCTTGAGCGGGGCGCGTTACCCGAGCTCGGTGGGTTTCGCCCAGATCCAGTCTGCGCCCTCGGCGAGGATTTGATGGATCTCGAAGCGCCGGCGCGAGGCAATCGCGCAGTACTGTGATCCGGCCGAGTACTCCGACAGAGGCAAGATCCAGGTCGGGCCCATGACCGGCTTGGCATAGAACGCAGCGCGCAGCCGGAGCGCGCGGAAGGTCGAGCCGAGTGAAATGGTGGTGTCAGCGCCACCATAGATGTAGATGCCGCGCGAGGTGCGGATGCCGGCCAGATCGATGGTCTCGGCATCGCGCGAGATGACCTGCAGCCCCAGTTCCACATGGCCGGCCGGCAGCTTGAGCAGACGCACGATGATCGCGATCTGCCATCCCACGTGCGGTGGGTCCTCGGACAGGAGCACGAGATCGCGCAGACGGAAGCGCGTCTCACCCGTATGCGCGACCACGGCGCGGTAGCCGGTGTCGCTCTTGTCGCGAAGATGCCAAAAGCGCATGTCGAGCCGGGCGAGGTCGGGCGGCAGGTCCGTGCGCAGCCGTTTCAGGGCTGAGGTGCGGATGTAGCCCATCGTGTGCAACTCGGTGGCCGTCAGATCGGCTGCGCTACCGTCGAGCGCGGCCGCGATCACGCGCGGATCATGCGATAGGGCGGAGCAGGACGCCCGCACACCGAGTGCAGCAAGGAGGCGACCGTTCTCCTTGCTGCGCTGGCTTGCTCGCGTGAGCGGCTTGAAGTCCGGGTCGAAGCGGAGCACGGCACTGCGCAGCCCCAGAAGCGCCGAGGGCGAACGTGGGTCGGCGGTCAGCATGCTCGAGCGGGCGGCCGCCGCGCGGTCCAGTTCGTCGAGCCAGGCGCAGGCGCGCTGGAAGATGTGGGTCGTGTCGAGGAAGAGGTATTGCCCGCCCTGGCCGAGGTACTGCCGGGGCTGCAGGCCTTCTTCGCCCGCGATATCGATGACGAAGCCGCCCTCGCTGCTCGGCCGAGGGGTGAGCCGCAGATCGTCCGCGAACTCGTTGAGCTTCTGCCACAGGGCGAAGGTCTGGTGCGGTGTGTAGGAGCCGGCGTTCGCGAGCCGCATGAGCTGAAGCACGCAGAAGGTCACCGTGGCATTCGTGACCCGACCCTTGGCCTCGGGGATGACGACCGCGTCGAGACCGAGGTCGCAGATGGCCCGGAACGTTGCGTTGATCTCCCGCCACGTGCTCGGTATCCATTCCTCGTGCCGATACAGGCGGAAACGGTAGGCCGCCGTGCGATGCGAGATCAGGCGGACCGCCACCTGGGCGTAGGTGGAGGGATCACGCTGAGTGCGCAGACGGGCACCTTCGCCGAAGTGCGTCTGATAGGCCTCGGCGAAGCGTTGAGCCAGGTCGTAACCCGCGTCCCATAGACGATCCCGCAGGCTGTGGCGGGCGTGGGCCGCGGCGAGATAGTCCTGCTCGATGCGCGAGCAGATTGGCTGAACGCGCTCGTCCAGTGCGAGCAAGGCTTCGAAATTGCGCGTGTCGCGGCGTTGCGTATCTTGTCGAAACTGCCGCAACTCGCGCGAGATCGCCTCCGCGGCTGCGAACAGGTCGCGGTCGAGCTTTGCGGCGAACTTGCGCGCCTGCGTCGCCGAGGCGAGCGGGTGCGAGTCACGCAGCGTCGAAAACCAGTCGAGCATCGGCAGTTGAGCAGCGGGCGACGTCCGGGCGGCGTAAGGCGCCGCGACGCAGGACATCGGGTTCGCAAGCGTAACCGTATTGCGCCCGGAACGTTCCCGCCCACAGCGGGATCCGACATGCGCCTCGGTGGCCGGAGCGTTCCTAGAATCGCCGTGTCCATCACGGCGCGCAACCGAACCGACGGCGTCGCCCCCCGCAGTCACGGAGTCTCCTGTGCGACATCCCCCGCCCGCAAAGCTGCGCGCCGACTATCGCGCGCCCGACCATCGGATCGAGCGGATCGAACTCGTCTTCGATCTCGACCCCCGACGCACAAGGGTCACGGCCCGGCTGCATTTCCGGCGTCGCGCCGACGCCCCGGCCTCGGCACCGCTCGTGCTCGACGGCGAGGATCACCTGTCGAGCCACTTCGCGCTCGACGATGTTCCGCTGCCCGTGGCCCTGCCCGCGGAACGCGGGGCGCCGCTCGCGTTCCACGACCTGCCCGAGGCGGGCGTACTCACGGTCGAGACCGTCATCGACCCAGAAGCCAACAGCACCCTCTCGGGGCTTTACCTCACAGGCGGGACGTACTGCACGCAGTGCGAGGCCAAGGGTTTTCGCCGCATCACGTGGTTTCCGGACCGGCCGGACGTGCTCGCCCGCTACACGGTCACGATTCGCGCCGACCCGCAGAGCTGTCCGGTACTGCTCTCGAACGGCAACCTCGTAGCCACACGCACCTTGCCCGACGGTCGGCACGAAGCCGTTTGGGACGACCCTTTCCCGAAACCGAGCTACTTGTTCGCGCTCGTGGCCGGTCGGCTCACCCGGCTTGCCGACACCTTCGTCACCTGCTCCGGCCGTACGGTTGCGCTCGAGCTCTACTCGGACGCAGGACGGCTCGACCGCTTCCACTGGGCGATGGACTGCTTGAAGGCCGCGATGCGCTGGGATGAGGAGGTCTACGGACGCGAATACGACCTCGACCGCTTCATGATCTACGCAGCCGCCGACTTCAACGCCGGCGCCATGGAGAACAAAGGGCTCAACATCTTCAACAGCCGCTACCTGCTCGCCGACACCGAGATCGCCACCGACGAGGACTTTCAGTGGGTGGATGCGATCGTCGCGCACGAGTATTTCCACAACTGGAGCGGCAACCGCGTGACCTGCCGCGACTGGTTCCAGCTCTCGCTCAAGGAAGGCCTCACCGTCTACCGAGAGCAGCAGTATGTGGCGGCGCGCGGCTCGCCCGCGGTTGCACGTATCGACGAAGCCGCCTTCATCGTCGCAAGCCAGTTCCCGCAGGCCGAGGGGCCGCTCGCCCATCCCGTCCGGCCCGAATCCTACGAGGACATCGACAACCTCTACACCGCAACGGTCTACGAGAAGGGCGCCGAGGTGCTGCGCATGCTGCACCGGCTCATTGGAGACGCAGCATGGCGCCGCGGCACCGATCTCTACTTCGACCGCCACGATGGGCAGGCTGCAACCTGTGATGACTTCCTGGCCGCCATGGCCGAGGCGAGCGGTCGCGATCTCACGCAGTTCGCGCGCTGGTACAGCCAAGCGGGCACACCGCGGGTCACGGTCACCGAGGCCTTTGATCCCGAGAGGCGCACCTACAGGCTGACCTTTCGGCAGTCGGTGCCTGCGACCGCCGCGGCCACGGGCACCGAACCGATGGTCATCCCGGTGGCGGTCGCGCTCGTGCTGCCGGATGGCACGCTGGCCCATGAGCGAGAACTCGTGCTCACCCGCGAGACGGAATCGTTCAGCTTCGTTGATCTCCCCGAGCGCCCGGTGCCTTCGCTCTTGCGAGGCTTCTCGTCACCGGTCGCAATCGAGGCCTCGCTCTCGGCGGCCGACCTCGAACATCTCGCGCGGCACGAAGTGGATGGCTATGCGCGCTGGCGGGCGGCGCGCGGCCTCGCGAAGCAGGCCTTCCAGGCGCTGCTCCATCCGCCGGCGGGCGGCAGCGAGTCGCTCGCCGCGCTCGTCCGTTTCTTTCAATCGACGATCGAAGACTCGCAGGCCGACCCTGCGCTTTTGGCGCGCCTTCTCCGGCTGCCCTCGCCGGCAGAACTCGCCGACACCCTCGAACAGGCCGACCCGATCGCGGTGGCCGATGCGCATGACCGACTTGCCGACGCCCTCGCTACGGCAACGCGGCCGCAACTCGTTGCGCGTTTCGAAGCGTTGCGCGCCGGGCTTGCGGGCCAACCCTACGTGATGGATCGCGAATCGGCGGGTCGGCGCGCGCTCGCCGCTGCGCTCTTGATGCTGCTCAACACTTCCCCCGATGCTCGGGGAATAGCCTTGGCCGAGGCGCTCTATTTCGAGGCCGACAACCTCACCGATCGCATGGCCGCGCTCTCCGCCCTCGTCCGCCACGACTCGCCCGCCCGAGGCGCAGCGATGGACGCTTTTCTCACCCGTGCGACCGAGGGCGCGGGCGAGCCGCTACTGCTCAACCGCTGGTACGAGCTCTGGGCCAAGGCGCACGACACCACCGCTCGGCGCGTGGCATCGCTCGAGGCGCGACCCGACTTCGACCGGCGCAACCCGAACCGTGTGCGGTCGCTGCTGCAGGTTTTTGCGAACCAAAACTGGCGGGGCTTCCACGCTGCGGATGGGTCGGGCTATGACCTGATCGCCGAGCGAATCGTCGCTTTCGACCGGACCAACCCCTCGCTCGCGGCCCGGCTGACCGAGGCGTTCTCGCGCTGGGCCCGCATGGCCGCACCTGCCGCGGCGCGACAGCGGCAGGCGCTCGAGCGCATGGCCTCGGCCACGCTGTCCGGGCAGGTGGACGAATGCGTACGAAAACTGCTCGAGGCGGAGCGCTGAACCATGGCGACCGCTGCCGCCGTCGAACCCTATCTCGACCTCCTGCGCACTCATGAGCCCTTCTCCGGGATGACGCATGCCGAATGCATGCGGCTCTTTGCCCATGCCCGGGTGAGCTACCACGCGCCGGGCGAGACGTTGCTCGAGGCCAACGTCCGGGCGCGCGAATGCTGGATCGTGCTTTCGGGACGCGTGCGTGGCGACCGCTCCGGCGGGGAAAGCGGCGCGCTCGCGCTCGAGCTCGTGGCGGGCGAGATGTTTCCGGTTGGCGCGATTCTCACGGGGCGGCCGACCATCAGCCGCTTCTCGGCTGAAGACGAAGTCTTTGCGCTCCGACTGCCTGCCGAGGATTTCGTCACCTGTTCGCGCGAGATTCCCGTTCTGTCCGACTTCTGCGACAAGCGCCTGACCTTTCTTCTCGAGCGGTCGCAAAAGGCACTCGCCGCAAGCTATGCCGCCGAGGGGACGGCCGAGCAGGCGATACCCAAGCCGCTAGGCAGCCTGGTCCGCCGCCGCCCGATCACCGTCGGCCCCGAGGCGACGATCGAGGACGCGCTCCGGCTCATGCAACAGTACGCGATCGGCTCAGTCGTGGCGGTCGATGGTGAGCGGCGGCCACTGGCGATCCTGACCGAGCGTGATGTCGTCCCGCGCATCGTGCTCGCGCAGGTGCCCATCACGCGGCCGCTCCTCGAGGTCGCCTCCCAGCCCGTGGCGAGCCTCACCACCGAGCACACGGCGACGGACGCTGCGCTTCTGATGGCCGAGCGGGGCTTTCGCCACATCGCGGTGGTCGACCGCGACGGGCGGCTCGAAGGCGTGGTCTCCGAGCGCGATCTCTTCGCGCTCCAGCGCCACACCTTGACCGGGCTGTCGGGGGCGATCAAGCGGGCCGAGACGCTCGGCCAACTGGTGGTCTGCGCGAACGATGCCCGTCAGCTGGCCAAGAACCTGGTGGCACAGGGCGTGCAGCCGCTCACGATGACCCGCTTCGTGAGTCGACTCAACGACCAGATCGTGCAGCGGCTGCTCGACTGGGTTGCCCCGCGCCACGCGATCGACCCGGCACAGGTGTGCTGGATCGCGCTCGGCAGCGAGGGCCGGCACGAGCAGACCATCTCGACCGATCAGGACAACGCGCTGATCCTCGACGATCGCGAGGCGCCGAGAGACGTGGCCGCCTTCGCGCGCGAGATGAACGATGCGCTCGACCAGTGCGGCTTCCCGCTCTGCAAGGGCAACATCATGGCGAGCAACCCCGAGCTCGCGCTGCCGCTCGCCGGATGGCGAGAGAAGTTCGCTCTCTGGATCGACCGGGGCAGCCCGCAGGCGCTGCTCTCGGCCAACATCTTTTTCGACTTGCGTCCGCTTTGGGGCTGTCATGCCCTGGCCGAAGCCCTTCGGGCCGATGTGCTCGAGCGGGCCGCGGCCACACCGCGCTTTCTCAAGCAGCTCGCCGACAACGCGCTCGAGACCGAACCGCCGCTCAACTGGCTCGGCAATCTCGCCTCGACCGAGGACATCGACGGCCGTCAGGTGATCGATCTCAAGCGCTACGGCATCCGTCCTTTCGTCGACGCCGCCCGCGTGCTTGCGCTCGCCCATCGGGTGGCCGCGACCAACACGGTGGAGCGGCTCGAGCGCCTCGGCGAGGCGAAGGTGCTGCGCGCCGATGAAGTGCGGCAATGGGTCGATGCCTTCGGCTTCCTGCAGGGGCTCAGGCTGCGTGTGCAGCAGGGGGCCGCCTTCCCGAGCGCACCCAATGCGGTGGCACTCGACGCCCTCTCGCCGATGGATGCGCGCATCCTCAAGGAATGCTTCCGGCAGGCGCGCAAGCTCCAGCAGCGGTTGCGGTCCGACTATCCGTAACCGAGGATCGTCATGCTGCCCTTCCTCCGCCGCCGCGCCTCGCCCGAGGTGTCGGGGCCCCGCTGGATCGCGCTCGATCTCGAAACCACAGGCCTCGAGCCGAAATCCGACCGTATCGTCGAGATCGGTGGGGTCGCGATCATCGACGGCGTCATCGATCTCGCTGACAGCCTGCATCGCGTGATCGCCGACAGCGGGCGGCTCACTGCCGAGAATCGCGTTCTGCACGGCATCTCCGCGGCCGAGCAGTACGACGGCAGCACCCTCTCCGAAGGACTCGACGCCTTGATCGCCTGGCGGCAGTCGGCGCCGCTCGTCGGCTTTCACACGCGCTTCGACGTGACCTTCATCGCTGCCGCGCTCGGTCGGCTTGGCAGCAAGGACGCCGCCCAAGCCTTCGAGCGCGACTTCATCGATCTCGCGGTCATTGCGCCGGCGGTCTTCCCCGACATTCCGGCGCGCAGCCTCAAGGACTGGAGTCGCGCCTTCGGCTTGCCTGTACGCAAGCAGCACCGGGCGACCGCAGATGCACTCGCCACGGCCCATCTGCTGCAACGCATCCTCGCCCGGCTGCCAGCCGAAGAGAGAAGCTTCGCGGCGCTCCAGGCGCTCGAGCGGAGACGTCGCTGGCTATAGTTCGCGCATGAGCACAAACCACTTCTCCGTCGCTCCGCCACCCTGGCCCGCGACCCGCATGCGCCGATTGCGCTCGCGTGGATTTGCCCGTGCCCTCATGCGCGAGGCGCACCTGTCCGCGGCCAACCTGATCTGGCCTGTGTTCGTGCTCGAAGGTGAGCGACGCGTGGTCGAGGTGCCCACCCTGCCAGGCGTGGCGCGGCTGTCGATCGATGAGTTGCTGCCGCGCGCGGAGGAAGCGCATCGGCTCGGTGTGGCGGCGCTCGCAATCTTTCCCGTGATCGAGAGTGAGAAGACGCCGCGGGCCGAGGAAGCGATGAACCCCGACGGCCTCGTGCCGCGCGCGGTCCGGGCACTCAAGCGCGCGCTGCCGGAGCTGGGGGTGATCACCGATGTCGCGCTCGACCCCTACACCTCGCACGGGCAAGACGGACTCATCGACGACACCGGATACGTGCTCAACGACGAGACGATCGAGGTGCTCGTCCGGCAGGCGCTCACACACGCCGCCGCCGGGGCGGACTTCGTGGCGCCCTCCGACATGATGGATGGCCGGATCGGTGCGGTGCGGCGCGCGCTCGACGAGGCGGGGCATGCGATGACGGCGATCCTCGCCTACAGCGCGAAATACGCGAGCAGCTTTTATGGGCCGTTTCGCGACGCGGTCGGCTCGGCGAGGGCGCTCGGCAAGAGCAGCAAGGAGACCTACCAGCTCGACCCAGGGAACGCCCGCGAGGGGCTACGGGAGTGCGCGCTCGACGTCGCCGAAGGGGCCGATATGCTCATGGTGAAACCGGGGCTGCCGTACCTCGACATGGTCACGCGGGTCGAAGAGGCCTTCGGTCTGCCAGTTGCCGTGTATCAGGTGAGCGGCGAGTACGCGATGCTGCGCGCGGCGGCGGCGATGGGTGCGATCGACTACGCGCGCTGTCTCATGGAAAGCCTCGTCTGTTTCCGCCGCGCCGGCGCGAGCGCGATCCTCACCTACGGCGCGCTCGATGCGGCGCGGCTTCTCGCGGATCAGGGCGGCGAGTGATCCCCGACCTGCCGCTCGACGAGCTCGCGCGGCGCTACGACAACTCGCGCGCGGTGCCCGACTGGCGAACGCGGCTCCTGCAGCGCTGGCAGGCCGAGAGCGCCGCCTTGCGCAAGACACACGCGCTCGCGCTCGGGCTCGCCTATGACCCTGCCCAGGGACGTGAGGCAGAAGCTCAATTCGGCAATGCGGCGATCGACGTCCTCGCCCCGCGCGGCGAAGCACCACGTGGCGGCTGGCCGTGCCTGATCTTCATCCACGGGGGTTACTGGCAGTGGACGCACCGCCATGACTGGAGCTTCGTCGCCCGGCCCTGGGTCGGGATGGGTTGCGCGGTCGCCATCGTCGGGTATCGCCAGGCCCCCGAGGTCACGGTGCTCGAGATCGCAGACGCCATCGAGCGGGCGATCGTCGTGCTCTGGGCGGAGGCCGCAGCACTTGGGCTCGACCGGGCGCGCTTCGTCCTCTCTGGCCATTCTGCAGGTGGCCACCTCGCCGCCTGGTGCCAGACGGTCGACTGGCCGAGCCATCGCCTGCCGGCGGATCCCTTTCGCGCCGCGGTCGGGCTCTCCGGGGTCTACGATCTCGAGCCGCTCGTGCCGATTCCGCTCAATGCCGGACTGCGTCTCAGCCACGACAGCGCGCTCGAGGCGAGCCCGGTCTACCGTCCGCGCACGACCACCTGCCCCTTCCATGCCGTCGTGGGGGGTGGCGAACTCGAGGAGTTCCTGCGTGAGAACACGCTGCCCGCTGTGCACTGGCCCCATGTCGTGACCGAAGCGATCGGCAACGAGGATCACTTCTCGATCGTGGACAGTCTTGGTCGCCCGGGCAGCGTACTCGTCGAGCTCATTGCTGCGCTCCTTGCTTGATTGAACTCAAGCGACGGCGCGCTTCTCGGCCAGCCGCAGCCAGCCCTTGATGATGCGGTAGGCGCCCCACACCCAGACGATGCCGAAGAAGAGCCACGCAATCAGGAGTCCGATGCCCAGGGTGGCGAAGATGAACACCCAGATGAGAGCGCACCAGCCGAAGGCCCACCAGAACGTCCGGATGAGCCAGCTCATGTGTGAAGCGAGATATGTTCCTGCGACGTCATCCCGCTTGATGTAGGCAACGATGAGCCCGGCCACGGCGATGATGCCCGCCGACAGGAGTCCGAGCGCATAGAGCGCGTAGATCACGTGGGTGATCTGGACGGCGGCCTCGGCGGGTTCCGTGGGCGCAGGCAGGGATAGGTCCGCGCCGGACGGAGGCTGAGCGACGGATTCGGGGGGGAAGGGCTCGGACATGGCAAGGACCTTTGTTCCAAGGAGTCGGCTCCCAGTGGCCGGGGAGCCAACGGCAGGGAGGGAATATGGCTATGATCGGTTGCAGGCGCAAGTCCGATCGGCGCAAGAGGGCCAGGGGCGCGATGAATTGGCTGTAGTGCCGGTGGTTCGCGTGCTGGCGCTCGCCGCCTGATCGATGCGTCCTCGCGCCGAATCGTCCAACTCTCGTTCTCCCGAGCCATGGCTGCACCTTCACCCCACTTCGTCGTCATCGAAGGCAGTCCCTACGGCACGCCTGTGACGCAGGGCTTTGCCGATGAGGCCAGCCTACGCGCACACGTGATCACTCGCGTTCGTGCCCTTGCCAGCCCGACCGTGCGTGATCGGCTGGAGCGCGCGCTCGAGGATCGCGTAGTCAGCGAGGATGGCGTGAGCGCGACCTCCGAAGTGATCGCGGGCACACTGCCCTTCCTGCGCGCGCTCGCGAAGGCCTATGCGCCGACACTCGCCATTACAGAAAAGCGTCCCGAACGGGATGACGACGATTGAACCGGAACACGCGGTGATCGGCCGGCGCATCCGCGCGTCTGCACTCGCCCTCGTCACCCTGCTCGCGAGTGGCTGCGCGACACTCGATCCGCACGACATCATCGGCCGGAGCATCCCGCCAGTGGTCCTGGCCGCGGGCGGGACCGGTGAGACAGCCAAGCGCGTCGAACGTGAAGCCACGCTCGATCTCGTATGGCGCACGATTGCCGATCGCTACTACCGCGCCGACCTGAATGGCGTCGACTGGGCGCGCGTTCGCGAACGCTGGGCGCCGCTCGTGCTCGCGGCCCCCACCGAGCGGGACTACTGGGAACGGCTCGACCGCATGACCGCGGAACTCGCCGATGCCCACACGCGTGTCGAGTCGCCCGAGGCCGTGGAACTACGCCGGAGCGAACGCTCGCGCGGCCTCGGCCTCAACCTGCGCGAGCTCGGCGGCGCGCTCACGGTGCTGTCCGTGCACGGCGAGTCCGATGCCTGGTGGGCAGGCGTGCGGCCGGGTATGGTCCTGGTCACGATCGACGGCGCAGATGCGCTCGCTCGCTGGCGCCAGTGGGCGCGTGAGGCGCGACCGACGTCCTCGCCGCAGGCGGCGCTCCGGCTGCCATTACGCGCGCTCACCCGCCTTGCTGAAGCCTCACCCGCCGGGGTTGCGCTCGCTTTTCAGCGGCATGACGGCAGCTTGCTCGAGACGAGCTTGAAGCCATCGATCTATCCGGCGCGCGCAACCGCCTACGCTCGGCGCTTGCCCACGGGCATGGCCTATGTGCGCTTCACGGCCTTTCGAGAGTCGCTGCGGGAGCCGGTTCTCGAACTCATTCGCGCGCACGGCGATGCGCCGGGGCTCGTGCTCGACCTCCGCGGCAACGGTGGCGGCTCGGCCGCGATGGCGGATGCGATCGCCTCGGCCTTCTTCAGCAAGCGTACGGTGATTGCGCGGACACAGACACGCAGCGGCCGTCCGGTTTCGCTTCTGGGCGTGCCACTCATCCGCGGCGAGCGCGTGGCCGAGGGTCGCGCGGATGCCTATGCCGGGCCGGTGGCGGTCCTCGTGGACAGTGCGACGGCGAGCGCGGCCGAGGCGCTCGCCGCGGCGCTGCAGGCGAACGGCCGGGCGCGGGTCTTCGGCGAGACGAGCTGCGGCTGCCTGCTCGCTTTTCTCGGCCACATGAAACTGCCCGGCGGTGGAGAGCTCGCCTACAGCGAAGTGGGTTACATCGATGTGCGGGGCGAGCGCATCGAAGGGCGCGGCATCCTGCCTGACGAGCCGGTTCAACCGACCCGCACGGACCTGCGTGACGGACGAGATCGGGTGCTGGAAGCGGCCGTGAGCTGGCTCGGATCGGCAGTGCGTTCCGCCCCCCGACCCTGAGCCTTCAGCGGGTCACGGCCGCGCCTCAACCGGCCCGTCCTTCTTGGGCTTGGGGCCGTCCGCAGGCGGAGCGGCGCGCTCGCGAGATTCGACCGCAGGCGGGCGCGAGTCCCGGACGGCTGCTGGTGCCTGAGGTTGCGGCACCAGGCGCTCCGTAGCGACGGGTACGGGCCCGGTGCGCTGCGGTGCAGCCTCGCGCGTCGTGCTCGTGGTCGAGGGCGCCACCGGCAGCGGTACCGGGGGCTGCGCCTCCCGCATGCGTTCGCGCCGCTCCTCGCGCGGCAGGGGGGTGACCGGCTCGCGCACGACCGGCGGGCGCATCATCGGGCGCTCGCTAGACGGCTTTTCGATGCCTTCGCGCACAGGCTGTCGGGTCGGCTCACGCACCACCGGGTTCGGATCCTGCCAGATGCGCGGTTCCACCGGCGACGACATCGGCGGCACCGACCCCGGCCGCTCGCCAACCCGCTCGATCACGCGTTCGGCTGGGCGTTCGGTCGCCGAGGGCCGCGCCAGCGGGGGTCGCGCGCCTGGAATCACCGGTGCGATGTCCGATGGCCGTACACCCGGGGCAGCAGGCGAGGCGGGACGCTCCGCCCGTCCCGGGTGACTCCACTGGGGGAGGTATTCGTGGATGCGAGCCGGCGGGGCGCTGCGTGGATCGATGCCGGGCACGTTGACCAGATGCTCGGCCACGGGGCGCCCACCGAGAAAACTCGCCACCGGCACCGAGGTCACCGCCTCACGAATGCCCGCATGCACATAACGCGGCGGGCGCCACGGCTCCTCGGCGATGTTTCGCACATAGGGTTGGTTGACCACGCGCCAGTAGGCGGGGCTGTAGGCGTACCAAGGCGTATAGGGCTCGTTCCAGCCGAGGGGGACCCAGGCGAGGGCGGGCCCGGTCGAGAGGCTCACCTGCCAGCCGTTGCCGCCGAAGAAGGTGACGAGCGCCGGCGCGTAGACCGGGCGCGACACGTAGCGGCCGGGACACCATGCCCAGCGGTTGCCGATCCGCACCCACCGGCCGTAATGCGACGGGGCGAAGCCCCAGGGCGCGTCATCGATCCACGTCCAGCCCCACGGCCGCACGTAGGTCCAGCGGCCGTACCGATAGGGCGCCCAGCCGATCGAGACGTTTGGGAACCAGATCCGCCCGTAGGGTTCATGGAAGTCCCAGCGGCCATGATCATCGAGATCGGCGATTCCGATGAGACCCACATCCCATGGCTCGACGAGACGCGAGGCGCGGCGCTCGAGACGCAGATCGAAGCGGCGGTCCCGGCTTTGCGCCCAGGCCTCGAATCCGCCATCGGACGCGACGAACTCGTCGTAGCGCACGCCGACCGTATCGAACGCGAGCCGACGCCCGGCGACGATCACATGACGCCGCCCGCCAGCATCGACCTCGGCCACGCCACTCCTCACCAGCAGTTGGGCCGCATCGCCGCGCCGCGTCGTATCGGCGGCATGGATGAGATAGAAACCGGGCCGCGCGGCCGTGACCTCACCCTGGTCGAGCTCGATGCGCACGGTGTCGGCCAGGCTACCGCCGCGGACCCGGAAGGCGATCGCGCCCGAGCCGAGCCGCGCGATGACGCCCGCATCGTCGACGCGCTCGAAGAAAAGCGTGCTGTCCCCGGCAAGCCAGAACTGCACGGTACCGAGGTCGATTTCGGCCCGGCCGCCTGGGGCGACGTAGAGGTTGTCGCCCCGGATGACCGGGTGATTGCGCGGGATTGGGCGCCAATCGTCCCATTCGCCCGCGAGCTGGACTTCGCCGGCAAATTCCGAGAGTCGGCCGACGCGGGCGGGCGGATCGCCGTAGGTGGCCGGTGCTGCGGGAGAGGTGTAAGGCTGCGCGATCGTCTGCGCCGCAACTGGGGAGATATTCGCCCACCCAAGTACGGCCGACGCAACAACCGCGCCGAAGGCCACGACGGCAACTGAGTTGCGCACACGAAACATGGCGACTCCCTGAAACGTGTTGGGTGCGAAACGTCAACGCCGGGTGAAGCCCCACGTTGACAAAACTGTATACATTTACACCGGTCAATGCTGCCACCGTCTCCGCGGGAGGTGTCGTCCATGTCCCTTGCCACTGTTCACACCCGTGCGCTTCTGGGTCTGCGCGCCGAACCGGTCACCGTGGAGGTGCACCTCGCGAACGGGCTGCCCGCCTTCAATCTGGTCGGCTTGCCGGAGACCGAGGTGCGCGAGAGCCGCGACCGCGTTCGTGCAGCGATCCAGACCGCCGGCTTCGAGTTCCCCCAGCGGCGGCTGACGGTCAACCTCGCGCCGGCGGATCTTCCGAAGGAATCCGGTCGGTTCGACCTGCCGATCGCGCTGGGCATCCTCGCAGCGAGCGCCCAGCTGCCGGCCGAGCGACTGGCCGGAGTCGAGTTCGCGGGCGAACTCGGGCTCGGCGGCGAGTTGAAACCGGTGCGCGGCGGTCTTGCCATGGCGCTCGCGGCGCGGGGCGTGGGCAAGCCGATCATCCTGCCCGAAGCCTCGGCCAGCGAGGCGGCGCGGGCAGGGGGCGAGATACTCGCCGCGCGCAACCTGCTCGCGGTGGCTGCGCATGTGGCCGGTCGCGCTGCGCTGTCTCCTGCGGCGCCTCCGGCTGCAATGCCGTTGGTTGCCTCGCCGCCGTGGCCGGATCTCGCCGATGTGCGGGGTCAGGCGCAGGCGCGGCGTGCGCTCGAGGTTGCTGCGGCCGGTCGGCACAGCCTGCTCATGGTCGGTCCACCGGGCACCGGCAAGAGCATGCTCGCGCAGCGTCTGCCGGGCATCCTGCCTCCGCTCACCGAGGCCGAGGCGCTCGAGTCGGCGCAGATCCTCTCGCTCGCCGGGCAGTTCGATCCCGCGCGCTTTGGTGAGCGCCCCTTTCGTGCACCGCACCACACCGCGAGTGCCGCGGCACTCGTGGGCGGTGGCAGCACACCCCGGCCAGGCGAGATCTCACTGGCGCACCACGGCGTGCTCTTTCTCGATGAGTTGCCGGAGTTCGACCGCCGTGTGCTCGAGGCCCTGCGCGAGCCGCTCGAGACGGGGGCGATTCACATCTCCCGCGCGGCGCGACAGGTGAGCTTTCCGGCGCGCTTCCAGTGGGTTGCCGCGATGAATCCGTGTCCGGATGGCTTTCTCGGCAGCACGCATCCGGCACAGGTCTGCCGCTGCACACCGGACCAGATCGCCCGCTACCGGAATCGCGTGAGCGGTCCGCTGATGGATCGCATCGATCTCAAGGTCACCGTCGCCGCGATCGATGCGCGCGAACTTCATTCGGCGGCGCCGGGTGAATCCTCGGCGCGGGTGCGCGACCGGGTGCGGGCGGCGCACGATCGGCAGATCGCGCGGCAGGGCAAGCCCAATGGGTTGCTTTCCGCTGCCGAAGTGAGCGAACACTGCATCTGTGAGCCCCACGCTCAGGCGATTCTCTTCAAGGCCGCGGAGCGCTACGCACTCTCCGGCCGCGCCCAGCACCGCATTCTCCGTGTGGCGCGAAGCATTGCCGATCTCGTGGGCGCGGCTCGGATCACTGCGGCGCACATGGCCGAGGCGATTGGCTACCGAACGGGATAGGTGGGCAGAGTAGTCACGTTATTGTCATGGACAACGCGATGCTTTCATCCTGCGATAGCCGCCTAGAGGTCAGGATTTCCCTGATTCGCTTGACTCGATCGTAAGAGCGGACTACATTTCGTCCTAGACGGTTTCGTCTCCCGCTTTTCCTCCCTGAGCGGGGTCTCACAGATCCCTGTGGACTTTCAGCCCTCGCCGCCGATGTGCTGCGAGGGTTTTTTTTTGTCCGTTTCAGGCCACCGGTCGCGCGCGTCAGACGCCCGAGCGTCAGACACCCGAGCGTGCGAACAGCGCCCCGATCCACGCATCGCATTCGCGAAGCCCTGCCCCGGTGAATCCTGAGAAGGGGACGATCAGGTCCTCGGCCCCGAGCAGTGGGGTGAGATCCGTCCGAATCGCCTTGAGCCGCGCCATGCGTTCACTTTGCGTGAGTTTGTCCACCTTGGAGAGCAGGCAAAGGACGGGCGGGCACTTTCCCGGTGCCCCCTCGCCCCGCACCTCGCGCAGCCAACGGATGAATTGCAGATCGAGCGCGACCGGGGCGTGCCGGATGTCCATCACGAGAACGACAGCAGCCAAGGCGCCCCGCTCGGCCAAATAGTGATCGATCACGCCGCTCCACGCCCGCTGCTTGTGCCGCGGCGTGCGAGCGAAGCCGTAGCCCGGAAGATCGACCAGGTAACCGCCGCCGCGCAGGGCGAAGAAGTTGAGCTCGCGCGTGCGCCCCGGCAACTTGCTCGCGTAGGCGAGTCCGGTCTGCCCGACCATGCGGTTGATGGCGCTCGATTTGCCCGCATTCGAGCGGCCGGCGAAGGCGATCTCCGGCCCGCTCTCCGGCGGCAAGCCGGCGGGCTCGACCACGGAGAGCGCAAAGCGTGCGCCCGCGAGTGAAGCCACGCGCTCGGTCCGCGGCGTGGCAGGGACTTTTCCTGACGGGTTGCGCTGGATCATGCGGTCATTCTGCGCCAATCCCTCACCGCGCTTCGCCGAGGCGGCGCTTCCTAT
>CALDYQ010000012.1 GCA_937944385.1 uncultured Burkholderiales bacterium
CAGAAGTCGTAGTCGCTGCCGTTTGAGCAGTATCCCGCGACCAGGATCTTGCCGTCCGGCTGGAGGGTGAGGGCGTAGGCGTAGTCATTCGATGAGCCGACCGGCAGCAGGAATTTGCCGTTGCCGTTGCCGCTCGGGCCGTCGAAGGTGTCGTCCAGTTCGCCATCCGGCTGGAGCCGGGCGAGGCAGAAGTCGTAGTCGCTGCCGTTTGAGCAGTATCCCGCGACCAGGATCTTGCCGTCCGGCTGGAGGGCGAGGGCGCGGGCGTCGTCATGGCCGGAGCCGATGGCAAGATTGGCGATCTTGCCGCTCCCCGAGGCGAACCCCGGGAAGGGGGAGGTATGCAGGCTTCCCGGTGTGGGATCCTGCGCCCGGGTCACTGGTGCTGCGAGCAGCATGAGGAGGCCAAGCGCTGTCACGAGGGCGGTGAGCAGGGCGCGATGGATGGGGCTTCGCAGGATAGGGCTGCGCAGGGCGGCGGCGGAGAGGGATCGCGGCGAGTTCGTGAGAGTAACGAGGCTGGGCATGGGCGCTCCTTCGTGCAGGGGGGATATCCGTGCTAGCGTGACGCAACGGCCGGATTGTTGTCTTTGCTGACGCATACTTCAACCCTGAAGACGAAAAAACACGGCGCCGAATGACAAGCGGTTGCCCCGTCACTGGGTGAGGGGGCCACGTGCCACGTGGGGTGGCACGCCCCGGGCGGCCATCCTGCCCGCGGGCTGCGACGTCGTCGGCGTCTCCTTAGCCGCGGCCAACGAAGGGCATCTTCGTGGCCATGATGGTCATGAAGAGCACGTTCGCATCGAGCGGGAGCTTGGCCATGTGCACCACGGCATCGGCGACGTGTGCCGCGTCCATGCGCGGCTCGGGCCGCACCGACCCGTCGGGTTGGAGAATGCCTGCGGCCATCGGCTCGGTCATCTCGGTGGCGGCATTGCCGATGTCGATCTGGCCCACCGCGATGTCATGGGCCCGGCCATCGAGGGCGAGTGCGCGGGTGAGCCCGGTGATGGCGTGCTTGGTGGCGGTATACGGCGCAGTGAACGGCCGCGGCGCGTGCGCGCTCACCGAGCCGTTCATGATGATGCGCCCGCCGCGCGGATGCTGCGCCTTCATGACGCGGAAGGCCTCGCGCGCACAGTAGAACATGCCGTTCAGATTGGTTTCGACGACGGCGCGCCAGGTGTCGAGATCGAGCGCGTCGATGTCGACCGGCGGGGCGCCGCGACCGGCGTTGTTGAACAGCACGTCCACACGGCCAAAGCGGCTGACGGCCGCATCGAACAGCCCGCGTACCGCGGCTGGATCGGTGACGTCGCAGACGTGCACGAGCATGTCCTCGGGCTGCGCCGCGGCAGCGCAGGTCTCGGCGAGCGCCTCGGCGCGACGCGCTGAGATGACCACGGCGAAACCGGCTCGATTGAGGGCTAGGGCAGCAGCGCGGCCAATGCCGGCGGAGGCGCCGGTGACGAGGGCGACGGGACGGGCAGGGAGGGCATCAGTCATGGTGTGATCGGGTGAAGAGCGGATGCTGCCGCGCCTCGGCGAGCGTGAGCACGGGCGTCACGCAGCAGTCGAGCGGCTCGAAGAACGCACTCCATTCGGCGAGCGTCCGGGCGCGAAAGCAGTCGGAGAGTTCCTTGCGCACGGCGAGTGCGGCCACGCCCTCGGCCCAGCCGAGCGCGTTCAGATGCGGCTTGCCGAGCACATCGCAGAGTCGCGTCCAGAACTTCGCCTCGAGGGCGCCGACGGCGAGGTAGCGATCGTCCGCGGTCGGGTAGACACCGTAACACGGCCAGCCGCCAGTGAGCCAGTCCTCACCCCGGGGGCGGGAGCGACCGAGGGCTGCGCCGTGCTCCGCGATGATGTCGAGGGCGGCGACCTCACGCGCCATCGCGATGTCGAGAAAAGCGCCCTGGCCGGTGCGCAACGCGCCCACGAGGGCGGCGCAGACTCGTGCCGCCGCCGCGAGCGCGCCGCCGGCCAGATCGGCGATCTGCCAGTTCGGGATCGCGGGCGGTCGCCCGCGTTCGCCGATCTGGTCGAGAATGCCCGACACTGCAAGGTAGTTGATGTCATGCCCGGCGCGCTGCGCCCAGGGGCCGGACTGCCCATAGCCCGTGATCGCAGCGACCACGAGGCGCGGGTTCTCGCGCGCAAGCACGTCGTAGCCGAGCCCGAGCCGCGCCATCACGCCGGGCCGAAAGCCCTCGAGCAGCGCATCGGCCGTGCGGACCCGTTCGAGCAGCCGCGCGCGCCCGGCCTCGCTTTTGAGATCGATCCGCTCGATCCGCTTGCCTTGATTGACGAGTGTGTAAAGCGGTGCGATCGCCTCGGGCGGCGCATCCGCAGGCAGCCCAAGCCGCGCAGCGTCATCGCCCTCGGGCGGTTCGATCTTGACGACCGTCGCCCCCCACTCGGCGAGCATCCGGGTCGCCGCCGGGCCCGGCAGCAGGCGCGTGAGGTCGAGGATGGTCAGTCCGGCGAGCGGCGTCATGAGGCGGCCGAGGGTTCAGCGAGTGCCCGCGCGATGTCGGCGAGCACGGGGGGCCAGCGCCGTTCCGGCCCCTGGCGGAAGAGGCGCATCGTGGGGTACCACGGACAACGCGCGCCTTCGATCTCGGCGGTGCCGTAGCGCCATTCCCCGGCGTGGCAGAGGGCGACCCAGGCCGTCGCCCCGAGCGCCCCGGCCAGATGGGCCACGCTGGTGTCGATCGTGATGACCCGGTCGAGGGCGGCGATGAGGGCGGCCAGTTCCTCGAACGGGCCGAGCTCGCTGCTCCAGTCGGTGAGGTTGGCTGCCCCGAGCGCGGGCGCGCCCCACTGAAGCGAGAACCAGGCGACCTCGCGCTGGGCTTCGACCCAGGGCGCGAGCACCTCAGGCGGGATCGAGCGCGCCGCCATGCCGTGATCCTGCCCGGCGAACTGCCCCTGCCAGACGAGCCCGACGGCGGGACGCCCGGCAGCGGCGGCTTGGACACGTTCGCGCCAGTGCGCGACACGGGCCGGGTCGGGGTAGAGGTAGCGCGAGGGTGCAGGCAGGGTCTCCCGGGTGATGCCGAGCCGCGCCGGCAGCGACCACAGGCCGCACCAGTGGTCGTAGCGCTCGCCCTCATGGGCGCCGACCGCGATGACCGCGATGCCCGGCAGGTTGCGGGCAAGCAGCGGCACGAGGGGCGCGTGACAGGCGAAGGTCACCCGCTCGGCGCGCGCGGCGAGCGCGGGCAGAAAGCGGGCGAACATGAGCGTGTCGCCGAGCCCCTGTTCGGCAAGCACGAGCAGATGGCCAGGCGCGGCCTTGCCATCCCACGGCGGAGCGGGCGGAATACGCCCAAGCGGCTGGGTCTCGCGAAAACCCAAACGCAGCTCGTAGTCGGCAAAGCCCTCCTCGTAGCGCCCCAGAGCGAGCAGGCTCAGACTTCGGTTCCACCGGGCGTAGGCGAAGTCGGGCGCAAGCGCGAGCGCCCGCTCGAAGGCGGCGAGCGACTCGGGCAGTCGCGCGAGCCCCCGCAGGTTGAGCCCGAGATTGGTCCAGCCGCCGACATGGGTGGGCTCGAGCGCCACGGCCCGTCCGGCGGCATGGTGGCCCTGGGCGTAGCGCCCCGCCTGCCACGCCGCAGCGGCGAAGTTCGACCACCACTCGGCATCGTTCGGCACGAGGCGGAGCGAGCGCCACAGGGCCTCCATGCCCACGCTCGGCGCCCCCTGCTGAAAGAGGGCGACGCCGAGAAAGTGAAGCGCGATCGGGTGTTCCGGCGCGTGAGCGAGCACGCGCTCGTAGCGTTCCACGGCAGGCCCGATCTGCCCCGCCTCGTGCAGCCGGAGGGCCTCCTCGACCACGGCGTCTGCGTTGAACGCGGCTAGAGGCCCGGCACCGGCTGTGCGCCCGGCACCGATGGCGCCGTGGCAATCCTTGTAGCGGCGGCCGCTGCCGCAGGGGCAGGGGGCAAGGCGAGAGCTGGGTGCCGGGATGTCGGCGCGCGCGGCCGCCGACCGAGCCGCCGCCAGCTTTGCCTGAAGCGGTGCGACTGCAGTGGCACCCATGACCGCCTCGAGCCGGGCGACGCACGCCGCTGCCTGATCGAAGCGTTTGAGATCGAGCAGGTTCCTCGTGAGTGCCTGAAAGCCGGGCCCACGGACGATCGTCTCCGGCGCCTCCTGCGCAAAGGCGACGAGTTGCTCGCCCGTGAGCACCTGCCAGAAATTGAAGACACCATGAAAGCCGAACGTCGGCCCGACCGGGCGGCCGACATCGAAGGCAAAGCGGTCGGCCAGCTCGGGCTCGGCGAAGACGAGGCCAAAGTCATGCTCGAGGCGGGGGCGCAGCCGGATACAGATCGCCTCGTCCTCGGCCTCCCCGGGCGCGAGTTCGGGCGCGAGGGCGGCAAGCGCGTCGAGCAGGCGCTTCGAGCGCCAGGAGAAGCCGCCGTTGCCCACGACGTGGGGTGGCGCGCGATGGGGCCAGCGGGCACCGATGTAGTCGTGCTGCCAAAAAAGCGGGTCGAAGGTGTGGAGCGGGTCGGTGGTGTGGCCATCGAGCACCCAGCCGTCCCATTGCACGACGAGCGCGAACGGCGTCCGAATCAAAGGCGCGAGCCCGGTGAGCATGAAGCGCGAGTAGTCCTCCCGCGAGCGGATCGGCGCGATCGGCGCGACCTCCACGCCCTGGGCGAGCCAGGCTGGATCGGAGGGCTGGTCGGTGAGCAGCAGCACCCGGGCCGCCGGCAGATGATGAGCCGAGCGCACGAGCGCACGCACGGCCCACTCGGGCTGGGCGCAGTCGACCGCCACCAGCGTGAGTTCGCGCTCGATGCGGGCGCGCTCAGCTGCGGGCATCGCGCAGGAGCTCGCCAAGTCGCTGCCCGAGATGCGTGATCGCTGCGTCGACCGCCCGGCTGTACTTCGCCATGCGCAGAAAGCCGTGCGGGAGGCTGTCGAATTCGTCATGCGCGACCTCTACACCGTCGCGGCGCACCCGCTCGACCCAGGCGCGACCGTCGTCCGCGAGCGGGTCGCAGCCCGCAGTCACCACGTACATCGGCGGCAGCCCGGCCAGCGAGGCGGCGCGCGAGGGCGCGATCCGGTAATCGTCGCGCGGCAGGTCATCGCCCGCGTAGTGCCGCCAATACCACTGCATGTCGGCGCGCGTGAGCCCCGGACCCGCAGCGAATCGCTCGTAGCTCTCGCTGTCGAACTCCGGCGCGATACAGGGGTAGAAGAGCCCGAGTGCGCTCACGAAGGGCGCCCCCTGGTCGCGCGCGGTGATCGCCGTGACCGCGGCGAGATGGGCCCCGGCGCTGTCGCCAGCGAGCACGAAGGGTGCGCCGGGCGCGCTCGCCTGCCGGTCGGCGGCGATCGCACGGGCCGCGGCGTGGCAGGCGGCCGTCATCGTGCGCCAGTCGGCCTCGGGCGCAAGCGGATACTCCACGGACGCGACGAGCGCATTGGCATCCTGCGCGAGCCGGGCACAGATGCCGGCATGGGTGTCGTTGTCCCCGCAGACCCAGCCGCCGCCGTGGAAGTAGACGATCGTGGGCACGGGCTCATCGCGCCCGTCGTGGCCATAGAAAAGCCTAACCGGGATGTGACCCGCAGGGGTGTCGAGCGTGACGTCGTTGACCGTCACCTCGGCCGGCCAGGGCCGTCGTCCGAGCGCGGTGAGCGTCCACAAGCGCGCCCGACGCGCAAGCGGTGTTGGATCTGGCGGCAGCGGCGGCAGATCACGAGCGATCTCCTCGAAGTAGCGAGCAAGTTCAGGGTCGAGCCGGGCCGGGCTGCTCATCGGCGTGCCCTTTCACGGAACGGGCGCGCCCGGTCGAACAGACTTGCCGGGCCGAGATACTCCGGGGCCACGTCCTCCAGCCGCGCGGGCTTGCCAGCAAAGGCCGGGAAGGGGGCCTCGCTCACGCTCGGCACGCGCATCGAGGCCACGTTGTCCGGGGTCAGCGGCTGGGTCGGCACGAACTGCAGGATCGAGGCAAGCGCCGAGGTCACGGGGCCCGGCAAGCCGATGATCGGGTGCCGGTCCTCCTGAAGCTGCATGACGTAGTCGACCAGTTCACGCAGGCGATAACGCTTCGGCCCGACCAATTCATAGCGCTGACCGATCGCCTCTTTCGCGTTCAGGGCAGCGATGAAGGCGCGTGCCACATCATCGACCCACACCGGCTGGAACTCGGCATCCGCTCCCGGCAGAAGCATCGGCACAAACGGCGGCAGCAGGGCGGTGAGACCCGCGAAGCGGTTCAGGAAGCCATCGCCCGCGCCAAAGATCACCGAGGGGGCAAAGATCGTCCAGTCGAGTCCGCTTTGGCGAACATGGGCTTCGCCTGCCGCCTTGGAGCGTAGATAGGCACTCGGCGCATCGCTTGCCGCACCGAGCGCGCTCATGTGCAGGTAGCGACGGATGCCCGCGGCCCGCATCTGCTCGAGCACGCGTTTGGGCCATTCCGCATGGATGCGGTCGAAGTCGCCCCGTCGACGCTCGTTCAGGATGCCGATCAGGAAGACGACCGCATCATGACCCGGCAGAACGCGCGCGAGCGTGGCTGGGTCGCTTGCGTCGCCCTCGAGGACGGTCAGCGTCGGCAGTGGCAACAGCGCGCGCGCATGATCGCGTTTACGACTGAGCACGGTGATCCGATCGCCGCGCTCGGCGAGCTTCGTGCAGATGGCGCGGCCGACGAATCCGCTGCCGCCGAGGATGAGGACATTCATGGCTGTGAGGACCCTCCGAAAGATTTGGGACCGATCGTGCCGAGGCGCTTGCCGATCGAGGTCTCGCCTTCGCCGAGCAGATGGGCATACCAGACGGCGTTGGCGAGCACCTTCTTCACGTAGTCCCGTGTTTCATTGAACGGAATCGATTCGACGTAGATCGCGCCTTCGAGCGGACGCGTCTCGTGGCGCCATTGCCGTGCCCGGCCGCCTCCGGCGTTGTAGGCGGCGGCGGCGCGCACTTCGCTGCCGTCTTGGGTGTCGAGTGCGTTCTTGAGATAGAAGCTGCCGAAGGTCGTGGAAACCGTGACATCGGTCAGTTGACTCGGCCGAAACGTGCTTATGTTCAACTGGCGCGCAATCCACTGGCCGGTGGCCGGCATGACCTGCATGAGCCCGAGGGCACCGGCCGAGGACACGGCCTCCGCCCAAAAGCGGGATTCCTGGCGAATCAAGCCGAACACGAGCGCGGGCTCCAGCCCGAAGGCCCGTGCCGCCTCGCGGATTTCACGGGCGTAGGGTGTCTGAAAGCGCAGCCGGAAGTCATGCGCCTCGCGTGTTCGCTCGGCGGTGTTGATCGAGCGGTCCCAGAGGCCTTTCTGACGCATCCACTCCGAGGCGAGCAGGGAGTCGCGGTCGTCGAAGTCGCGTACCACACTGAACCACTCACGTGCAGCGTCCGCCCGCAGGTTGAGCGCGGAGAGCTTGAGCGTGCGCTGGGCCGCAGCCGAGCGCTCGAACTGGGCGAAGCGCTCGGCCGTCTCGGCGGAGGGCTTGACCGCGCCCGCCGTCAGCCGCTCCACGGGCGGCAGCGGCTGGCCGAGCGCCTCGGCCGCGAGCAGGCCGTAGAAGTGCGGTTCGTCAGCGAGGGCGCGGTAGTACTCGGCGGCTTTCGCTGCATCGCCCAACGCGGCATGGGCTCGCGCACGCCAGTAGCGCCAGGCGGGGTCACGCCGGCCGCCGTGGGTTGCCGGACTCATGGCATCGATCACTCGCGCGACCTCGCGCCACTGCCCTTCGCGCAGCGCGGCACGTACGATCCAGGCCGCCTGGCCGTCGCTCATGCGCGGCATGACGTCGCCATCGTGACCACGCTTCCACCAGGCCATCGCCTCGGCGGATTCGAGCCGACGCGCGCTGAACGCTGCGATCTGCGCCGCGGCAAAGCGCTGCTCGTCCGGACGCATGTGCGTGACGGCGGCCGACCAAAGGTTCTTCGCCTGCGCGATGTCGTTACGCGCGAGGCGAATGAGGGCGTAGAGCGCGGCCTCACGCTGGGCGCGTGAGGCACCGCCACCCCGGGCGAGGCTGCGCAGGACGGCCTCGGGAGAGGAATGCGCCCGCGCGATCAGTTCATCGCTTGGTCGAAGGCTCTCGGGCAGAACGCTGGCGACCGTCTGTGCCGCAAGCAGCGTCCCGCCGTCGGCGACCGTGCGGAACCGCCACTGGATCTCTTCCACCGAGAAGCGCTGAGCGCCCGCGGCCGAGGCGAGTTGCGCAAAGGCGCGCGCACAGGCATCGCTCAGCCGATCCGCCCAGACGCCGGTGGGGATGACGACGGCCGCGCCTTCGCGCGGGGACCGGGCGGCGAGCGTGGCCCGGTGGCAGAGGATGTCTGCATCGTCGGTGACGAAGCCTTCGGCCAAGCGCTCGAAGCTCTCCCAGTCGCCGCGGCGGGCCAGGAGCTTCAGCCAGTCGGCGCGGAGCCGATCCGCGATGGCGGTTCCCGCGTGCCGCACGAGAAAGCGCTCGACGTCGGCTGGGCTCACGTTGTCGAGCCCGAGCCGCAGCGCCCAGTAGTCGACATAGCCTTCGAGAATGTGCCCGCGCGTGGCCGCGATCTGGGCCCGAACACGGGCGACGTCGCCCAAACGAAAGCCCTCAGCCGCCTCACGGACGGCCGCATCCGACATATTGCCAAGGGCAGCGGTCGAGACGAGCCCGAGCGTGGCGGTCGCGAAGATCGTTTTGAAGCCGCCCGAAGTCCTCTCCGGCTCCCCGGCCTGCTTTCGCATGGCTAGCCTTCGGTGAGCTTGATTTCTACAGTCGCCCGGTCGCGCAGCTCACGCAGCCAGGCTTGGTAGGCCTCGTCGCCCTTCCGGTCACGGACCGCCTGACGCGCCTGCGCGCGCGTGCGCTCGGCGGTCACGTCCTGCTGCCGCCGTTCGGTGACTTCGATCAGGTGCCAGCCGAATTGCGTGCGCACCGGCCCCGTGACCTCGCCGGGTTTGGCGGCCTTCATCGCGGCTTCGAATTCGGGCACGGTGTCACCGGGCGAGACCCAGCCCAAGTCGCCTCCGCGCGCGGCCGAGGTGTCTTCGCTCGTGGTGCGGGCCACCTCCTCGAAGCGGGCACCGCCCTTGATGCGATCGAGCGCGCGGTCGATCTTTGCGCGAGCCTCGGACTCGCTCACGAGATCGTTGACGCGGGCGAGGATGTGCCGCGTGCGGTGCTGCTCGACCACCACGCGCTGGTTCTTGTCACGCTTGTCGACGAGGCGCACGATATGAAAGCCGTTCGCACTGCGCAGCACCTCGCTCGTGCCACCCACCGGCAGCTTGCTCGCCGCCTCGGTGTAGAGTGGGGGCAGGCGCTCGGCCTCGCGCCAGCCCAGGCTGCCGCCCTGGACAGCATCCGAGGTGTCGGAGAAGACCGCGGCCACCTGGCTGAAGGGCGTGCCTGCACGCACCTGCCTGAGCGCCTCTTCGGCACGGCGGCGTCGCGCGTCGACTTGCTCGGGTGTGGCCTGTTCCGGGACGAGGACGAGGATGTGCGCGAGCTGGTACTCGACGCCATCGCCGGCAGCGCGCATGCGGGCCAATTCGGCGTCGATCTCGGCTTCCGAGACCACCACGCGCGAATCGACTTCGCGTTCACGCAGTCGCGTGAGCACGATCTCGTTGGCGAGCTCGCTCCGGAAGCGTTCGAGCGTGAGTCCGTCATTGCGCAGGGCCTGCACGAACTGCTGCATCGACATGCGGTTGTCGGCGACGATGCGCTGCAGGGCGGCATTCACCACCTCGTCATCGGCGCGGATGCCGGTCTCGCGGGCGTACTGGAGCTGCACCTTCTCGTTGATCAAGCGCTCGAGCACCTGCTGATCGAACTCGGCCGCAGGCGGCGGGCGGATGCCCTGCCGTTCGAGCTGCGCGAGCAAGGCGCGGCGCTGCTGGGCGAGTTCGAACTGCGTGATCACCTCGTCGTTCACCACGGCCACGACACGGTCGACCAAGGTCACGCGCGGAGCGGACTGAGCGTGGACAGCCAGCGGGGCAAGGCCGCTCAGAGTGAAGGCGGCGAGGGCGGCAAGCGCGGCTGACAGGCGGGAAAGACGGTTCATTGAAGGGGGGGTGTCCATGGCGTGGTGGGACCGGGCGGCGAGTCGAGCCGCCGACGGGTCGGATTTTCGTAGAGTTGCGCGTAGCCGGGAATGTTCCGACGCAAGGTGTCGATCGGGCTCGATCCGACCCGGGCGAGGCCGTTCAGTTCGAGCTGGACGAAGAACGTGTTGTTGATCGTGCGGGTGCCGGTCGCCAGGCGCTGTGCGACGGCGCGCACGACGTAGCAGCAGCCGTCGTATTCGACGCCGACCACGCCCTCGGTCAAGCGCCGGTCGGCGAGCGAGTAATTGAATCGGCCGACACCGTACCAGTTGCCGTAGATCGGCCACTGGCCTGACACGTCGATCTGCTTGACGCGGATCGGGCCCGAGAGCGTGACCAGCTCGCGGATCGCCCGGTAGTTGATGTTGAGCGTGCGGGCGCGCTCGGGCGTGTAGCGCAGGCCGAAGGCATGGCGCTCGACGCGGCCGCGGTCGAGGTTCATCTGGCCGCCCGCCTCGACGTAGAGCGCATCGGTCACACGGCCGGAGAGTACGGCGAGGATATCCGAGGTATTCCGGTCGCGCGGCGTCTCGCCGAGCGTCACGCGCTGTCGGTCGAGGTAGATGCGCTGGCCGAGCGTTGCGGACAGCCGCTCTTTCTGGCTCGCGGCATCGAACAGCCGCGAGGTGACGGCGAGCGAGACCTGCGTCGTGTCGCCTAGACGGTCGTCGCCGATGTAGCGGTTCTCGCTCCAGAGCTGCAGCAGGTTGAAGTCGGCGATCGCCGAGTCGAACACCGGCACCGTCGATTGGTCACGGTACGGCACGTGCGTGATCATCACGCGTGGCTCCAGGGTCTGGCGGAAGCGCTCGCCCAAGAGTTTCACATCGCGATCGAGGCGCAGGCCGGCATCCACGCTGCCGTAGGGCAGGATACGGGTCGTGTTCTCGACGTCATCGAACAGGTCGAGCAGCCGATAGCGGCTCGCGTGCAGCGTGAGCCGCGGCACGACGAAGTAGCCCGGCTCGTCGAGTCGCCAGGCGAGCGAGGCCACCGAGACCAGGCGGTCGCCCGACGGATTGGTGCCATTGGGATACAGAAAGCGCGTGGCGTCGAGCCGGAGCGCGGCCTCGAAGCGCTCGCCCGGCCCGAACTGCCAGAGCGGCGACAACGCCGAGAACTGGGGCGCGCGGTCATAGGGCGGCAGCACCGGGGCGAACGGGTCCTGCAGCGTCTGGAAACGCAGCATGCGGGCGGCGAACTGCCACTCGCGCCAGCGATAGCTGAGCGCCGCCTCGCGCGGCAGCGTGGTGATGGCGGTGATCGAGACCCGATCGGACAGATCGGCGAAATGCCGCGGGTCGCCCACCGCCGTGTAGCGGAGCGCGAGCAGCAGATCGGGCGAGAAGCTCTGGGTGTGCGCGAAATTGAGCGCGCGGCGCGTGAGGCCGGCCACGCGGTCGTTGGGCAGGATCTCGCCTTCGATTTCGCCAGAGGAGCGACCGAGCAGGCTGTCGGCGATGTAGCGGAATTGGCCGTGGAGCATGAGACCGCGCTTGGTCATGAGCCGCGGCGTGAGGGTGGCGTCGTAGTTGGGCGCGAGGTTCAGGTAGTACGGCAGCTGGAAATCGAAACCGCGCGCTTCGCTCGTGCCCCAGGTCGGCGACAGGAAGCCGCTCTTTCGCTCGTTGTCGAGCGGGAAGCTCAGGCGCGGCAGCCAGGCCACGGGCAGGTTGCCGAGATACACCCGGGCATCGCTCGCCTCGCCCACGCCCTTCGCCTCGTCGATGTCGAGTTGCCCGACCTCGAGCCGCCAGGCCGGGGCGTCGCCGGCGCAGGTGGTGTAGCGCCCGGCGAGCACGCGATAGCGATCCGGGCCGGTGAATTCGAGCCGCTCCGCACTGCCGCGTCCCTTGTAGAGACCGAGGACGAAGCGCGGTGATGCCATGTAGCCGGTTTCGGTGCCGATGCCGTAGCGGAGCTCCGGGCCGCTCACCACATCCTGCCACGAGCGGATCAGCACGTTGCCGCGCGCGGTCACCACGTCGTCGACCAGGTCGTAGCGCATGACGTCGGCGAGGATCTGCTGCGTCGGCGTGCGAACGTCCACGTTGCCGCGCGCTTCCACGAAGGCACCATCGCGGCCGGTGGCTTCGGCGGCGATGAGTTCGGTCTGGCCACGGCGCGCCGAGCGCTCCGGCGGCCGCAAGCGTGCGAGCGGCCGGCCGCGGTCGTCGCGTGCGCCCGGCTGAGGGGCGCCTGTGAGGTCGATCCCGCCTGGGGCTTCGGCGCGCGGGTCGGCGCACACGCGCTGGGCGCGTGCTGCGCCGGAGACGATGCTTGCCGCCAGGACGGCGACCAGCACGAGCCGGAGCCGAGCGGGTGCAGACAACATGCGCTGGAGGCGTCGCAGGGACCCAGCGCCAGGAGACCGAGATCGTGGCTGGGACCCGCTAGACTTCGAGGAAAAATCGACTCATCGAGTGTAGCCGACGCCTCGGACGCCTCGAGACTGGCGTGAGCTCTGGTGTCGCGCGCAACGCACCGCTCGTAGAGCTTGCTCGAAAAGGGCGCTGTGGCCGCACAATCGCTTCGGATACCCGAACCGACGCGGTGCCTGCAGACGGCGTCCGACGATGGCCTCGCATCCCCACCCCGCATCCCTCATGCAACGAACCGATTGCGCGCCGCCCGGTGCCGACCCCCGCCTTGATGCCCTCACCGACTGGCTCGAGCGCGAGACCCCCGGGCGCTGGATCGAGATTGCGCCCGCTTCGGCGGATGCGAGCTTTCGCCGTTACTTCAGGGTGCGAGCGATCGACGGCCGAACTGCGGTGGCGATGGATGCGCCCCCGCCCAACGAAGACGTGCGTCCCTTCCTGCGCGTCAACGAGATCCTCGCCGGTGCCGGGCTGCATGCCCCGAGCGTCGAGGCGAAGGCGGTCGAGGCGGGCTTTCTGCTGCTCGAGGATCTCGGCCGCGAGACTTACCTGCAAGCGTTCAAGCGGCTCGATGCACTCGCCATCGACGGCCTGATGCGTGATGCGATCGCCGCGCTCGTCCGGCTCCAGCAGGTGCCGCTCGCCTCGCTCGGCGACGCCTTCCCGCGCTACGACACGGCGCTTCTCGAGCGTGAGCTCGATCTCTTCCCCGAGTGGTATGTCGCACGGCATCGCGGCTACAGGCTCACCGATGACGAGCGGAACACGCTGGCCCGGACCGAGGCGCTGCTCGTCGCCTTCGCCAGCGCGCAGCCGCAGGTGCTCGTGCATCGGGACTACATGCCGCGCAACCTGATGCTTTGTGAAGTCGGCAATCCGGGCGTGCTCGATCATCAGGATGCGGTTGTCGGACCGATCAGCTACGACATCGCGGCGCTTTTGCGCGACGCCTTCCATTCGTGGGATGAAGAACAGGTCATCGACTGGACCGTGCGGTACTGGGAGGCCGCGAGGAAGGCTGCGCTGCCCGTGCCGGCCGATTTCGGCGCGTTCTGGCGGGACGTGGAGTGGATGGGCCTGCAGCGGCACTTGAAGGTGCTCGGCATCTTCGCACGCATCAACTACCGCGACGGCAAGCCGCACTACCTCGCCGATGCGCCGCGCTTCATCGGCTATGTGCGTAGAACCGCCGAGCGCTATGAAGCGTTTGCGCCGCTCGGCCGACTGATCGACCGGATCGAGGGCAGGGAGGCCCACGTTGGCTACACCTTCTGAAGGTGCGATGCCCACCGCGATGATCCTCGCTGCCGGGCGCGGCGAGCGCATGCGGCCGCTCACCGAACAGACGCCCAAACCCCTGATTCGGGCAGCCGGACGGCCCCTGATCGAGCATCATCTGGTCAAGCTCGTGGCGGCGGGAATTCGTCACGTCGTGATCAACGTGAGCTATCGCGCCGAGCAGATCATCGCCGCGCTCGGTGACGGCGCACGGTTCGGCTGCGAGATCGCGTATTCGGTCGAGCCCGCACCGCTTGAATCCGGCGGCGGCGTGGCCACGGCTTCCCCGCTGTTCCGCTCGGAGGCGGTGCTCCTCGTGAGCGCCGACATCTGGAGCGACTTCGATTACCGGAGGCTCGTGGCGCGCGCCCGCGTCGTGGCCGAGGGTGCGGTCGACGCACATTTCGTGCTCGTGCCCCGCTCGGCAGAGGCGCCCGGCGGCGAGTTCTCGCTCGCAGACGGTCGCGTGACCGAGGGCGAGCCACGCCACACGCTCGCGAACCTCTCGGTGCTCGCCTGCCGAGAAATCGCGGCCTGGCCTCGCGGCGCAGCGTTCCGGCTCTATCCCGACTACCGCCGCTGGGTCGCCGCCGGGCGCGCCTCCGGCGAACTTCACTTGGGGGAGTGGATCAATGTCACCACGCCCCACGATGTCGAAACGCTGAATCTGCGGCACTCTCCTGCGCTCGTTCGCGGGGGAGGCGACGCTTGAGGCACCTTTCTATTCGCCCATGACCGACGCCACGAACCCTCTCCTCGCCACCGATGCCCTGCCCGATTTCGCTCGGGTCACGCCAGAACACGTCGCCCCCGCGATCGATCATCTGCTCGCAGAGGGGCGCGCTGCCATCGCCCGCGCTGCCGCGGTCGAAGCGCCGACTTGGCAGAACGTGGTCGAGCCGATCGCGCGGGCCAACGAGCGACTCGGGCGCGTGTTCGGCGCCGTCGGGCACCTCAACTCGGTGGTGAGCTCGCCCGCCTTGCGCGACGCCTACAACGCCGCGCTCGAGAAGGTGACGGCCTACTACACCGAACTCGGGCTCAATCGCGCGCTGTACGAGCGCTATCGTGCGATCGCGGAGCAGCCGAGCGGCCTCACGCCGCTCGAGCGGCGTCTTCTCGCGCTCGAGCTCCGTGATTTCCGGCTCTCCGGGATCGATCTCGAGGGGGCGGATCGCGAGCGCTTCCATGCGATCAACGAAGCACTGGCCCGCGCCTCAGCGCGTTTTTCGGACAACGTGCTCGATGCGGTGAACGCGTGGACGCTCGATGTCCCAGTGGCTGAACTCGCGGGCGTGCCGCCGGACGTGCAGGCGGCGGCCGTCGAGCGCGCGCGCGCTGCCGGGCTCGCCGAGGGCATGGCCCGGCTCACGCTGCAAGCCCCTTGCTACACGCCGGTGATGCAGTACGCCGAGTCACGATCGCTGCGTGAACGGATGTACCGCGGCTACGTCACGCGGGCGAGTGCCGAGGGCGATCCGCGCTTCGACAACGGCCCGCTGATGGAAGAGATCCTGCGCCTGAGACAGGAAGAAGCGCGACTGCTCGGCTACCCGGACTTTGCCGCCCTCTCGCTTGTGCCCAAGATGGCGGAGCGTCCCGAGCAGGTGCTCGCCTTCCTGCGCGACATGGCTGCACGCGCCCGGCCGTATGCCGAGCGCGACCTCGCAGAGCTTACTGCGTTCGCGCGCGAGAGGCTTGGGCTCGATCGACTCGAAGCCTGGGATTTGTCATGGGCCTCCGAAAAGCTCCGTCTCTCGCGCTACGCACTGAGCGAGGAGGCTCTTCGCCAGTACTTTCCGGAAGACGCCGTGCTCGCTGGCCTTTGGCGCGTGATCGAGTCACTCTTCGGTGTGCGCATCGTGCCGGCCGAGCCGCCCGCAGGGCGCTGGCACCCCGATGTGCGCTATTTCCGCGTCGAGTCGGCGCGGGTGGACGACACTGGGGAGCCCTCGCTCGTCGGCGAGTTCTATCTCGACCTCTACGCCCGGGCCGACAAGCAGGGTGGCGCGTGGGCGGACACGGCACGCACGCGCATGCTCGCGCGCGGCGTCGACAGCGAACGGCTGGCCACCCCGATCGCCTTTCTCACCTGCAACTTCCCGGCACCGGTCGGCGGCCGACCCGCGCTTTTTTCGCATGATGACGTAATCACGCTCTTTCACGAATTCGGTCACGGCCTGCATCTCCTCTTGACCGAGGTGGATCTCTACGGGCTCTCTGGCTTCGGTCACGTCGAATGGGATGCGGTCGAACTGCCCAGTCAATTCATGGAGAACTACTGCTGGGAGTGGGAGGTCCTCCGGCACATGACGCGACACGTCGACACCGGCGAGCCGCTGCCGCGAGAACTGTTCGATCGCATGATCGCGGCGAAGAACTTCCAGGTGGGCCTCACGACCCTCCGGCAGCTGGAGTTCGCGCTCTTCGACATGGAATTGCATCGCGCGACCGAGCCGCTCGACTGCGCTGCAATCCTCCGCCTGCTCGAACGCGTACGCGACGAGGTGGCCGTCGTCCGCCCGCCCGCGTGGGGGCGAATGCCGTGGTCGTTCAGCCACATCTTCGCCGGCGGCTACGCCGCAGGCTATTACAGCTACAAATGGGCCGAGGTGCTCTCGGCCGACGCTTACGCGCGGTTCGAGGAAGAGGGTGTGCTCTCGCCCAAGGCGGGGGCCGACTTCCGGCGCGAGGTGCTTGCTCGCGGCGGCAGCCGGGACGCGATCGAGAACTTCGTCGCCTTCCGGGGACGGCCGCCTTCCATCGACGCGCTTTTGCGGCACAATGGAATGACTGGTTTGCAATGACATCGACATGACGCGGGGTATTTCGACACTGCGTCGGTGAGGAGTGCTGCTCGTGGCCCCTTTTTCAGCTTTCTCCCGAAGTCCGCTCGCCCTGAGCGCTGTCGCGCTCGGCGTCCTGATGCTTTCGCCGCTCGCCGCTCAGACGGTGTATCGCTACATCGACGCCAACGGCCGGGTCGTCTTCTCCGACCAACCGCCGCCCCCCGGTGCGAAGAACGTGAGCGAGCGCGACGTTCGCGGCAACGTCATTCAGAACAACCCCGAGTCGCTTGCAACACAGGCCGCCTCGAAAAAAAGCCCGGTCACGCTCTACATCTCCGAGTGCGGCGAGCCCTGCGACCAGGCGCGCAAATTCATCAATGCGCGCGGCGTGCCGCACACGTTGGTCGATCCGACCCGGACCGCAGAACTCAACAAGCGTTTCAAAGAAGAAACGGCCGGCAACACAGTCCCCGCGATCAAGATTGGTGATCGCGTCCTGCGCGGCTTCAGCGAAAGCACCTGGTCGAGCGCGCTCGATCAGGCCGGTTACCCGCGCACGCCGTCATTCGGCCCCACCCGCGTGACCGAGGACCGCCGCGGGCTCGAGGAGAAGAAGCCGGAGGATGCGGCCGCGCCGTCGGCAGCAGCGGCAACTGGGGGCGAGGCCTCGAAGAAGTGAGCCGTCCTCCGGTTCGTGGGGTACGCGGTCGGACGATCGCGCGATGGTTTGCTGCGTGAAAGTCACCACCTGGAACGTCAACAGCCTCGCCACGCGGCAGGCGCGGGTCGAGCGCTGGCTTGCGCGCGAGCACAGTGACGTGCTCTGCCTGCAGGAAATCAAGATGGAGAGCGAGCGCTTTCCGCACCAAGCCTTCGCCGCGCTTGGCTATCGCGCCGTCGTGGCCGGGCAGAAAACCTACAACGGGGTGGCCATCCTCGCCCGCGTGACACTGCCTGAGCCGCGGGATGTCCAGGTCGGGATTCCGGGCTTCGACGATGCGCAGCAACGGGCGATCGCGGCAACCTACGGCGATCTCCGTGTAGTGAATCTCTACGTCGTCAATGGCCAGTCGGTCGGCAGCGAAAAGTTCGCCTACAAACTCGCCTGGCTCGAAGCGGCCACGGCCTGGCTCGCCACCGAACGGGCGCGCCATGAGCGGCTCGTCGTCGTGGGGGATTTCAATATCGCCCCGACCGATGAAGATGTGCATGACCCCGCGGCCTGGACCGGACAGGTGCTGTGCACCGACGAGGAACGCGCCTTCTTCCGCCGCTGGCTCGATCTCGGTCTGGTCGACACGTTCCGTCGCTTTCCGCAACCCGCCAAGACGTTCAGCTGGTGGGATTACCGCAATCTCGCGTTCCCAAAGAACCTCGGCCTACGCATCGATCATGTCCTCGCCTCGAACCCGTTGGCGGAGCGTTGCACCGGCGTGGTCATCGACCGCGACGAGAGGAAGGGCAAGGGAGAGGACAAGCCGTCCGACCATGCGCCGGTGACGGCGACCTTTACGTTCTGAGCACCGATCGATGCACGTGGTCGTGCTCGGCGCAGGGCTCATGGGCGTCACCTCCGCCCACGCGCTCTGGCGGGACGGGCATGAGGTCACGGTCGTCGAGCGCGCCCCCCGACCGGCCTCGGCGACGAGCCATGCGAACGCCGGCTTGATTGCCGCCTCGCGCGCGTTGCCGTGGCCCGCCCCAGGCGTCTGGCGCACCCTCGCGCGAGGCTTGGTCGAGCGCGATGCGCCATGGCGCATCGAGCGGGCCTTCGACAACGTCTTCGACCCCGCCTTCTGGCGCTGGGGGGCGCAGTTGCTCTCGCTATCGAATGTGGCCGACCACGACCGCCTCGCACGCGCGAAGCTCGCCTTTGCAGCCTATGGCCACCGTGCGCTCCGGGACCTGATCTCCGAGACGGGCATCGCCTGCGGCTATCGCGCCGAAGGGCTCGTCCATGTCTGCCGAAGCGCAAAGACGCTTGCCGCGGCCGAGGCCCGGTCTGCGTACGTGGCGCGACACGGCGTCCGGCTCGCCGTGATCACGGCCCGACAGGCCGCGCAGATCGAACCCGCGCTCGCGCCGGCCGTGGCCAAGGGGACGGTCATCGCAGCGAGCTATGCGCCGGAAGATGGCCAGGGGGATGCCCGCCGCTTCACGGAAGCACTGGCGCAATGGCTCGCCGACCGGGAGGTGATCTTTCGCTATGGCACGGCCGCGAGGGATCTTCGATCCCGGGGCGCGCGGATCACGCACGTTGAATTGGATGACGGTACCGCCCTTACCTGCGATGCCGTGGTGGCCACCTTGGGTCCCTACGTCGGCCGCACGTTCGGCTCGACACTCGCGCAGGCGCTCGGGGAGACGCCGCCAATCCATCCGGTCAAGGGCTTCTCGATGACGGTGCCGGTGCGCGATCCGGCACGTGTACCGCGGCTTGGCGGCATCTGCGAGGACACGCTCGTGGCGTGGTGCCCGATCGAGGATGGCCGCTTCATACGCCTCACGACCGGGGCGATCTTCGGTGCGCGTGACGCGTCCTGGTCTGACCGGGACTTCGAAGCGCACCGCCGTGCAGCCGAATCGCTCTGGCCGGGGCTTCTCGAGTGGGATTCACCCGCCGTCGAGCGCTGGGCCTGCCTGAGGCCGATGACACCGTCGAGCCTTCCGTACATCGGTCAGGGAAGCTTCGAGAACCTCTGGTGGAACGCAGGTCAGGGTCACATCGGCTGGACGATGTGCGCAGGCTCGGCTAACGTGCTGGCCGACCTGATCGGCGGGCGGATGCCCCGTGTCCCGATCGACGACTTCGAGCGGCTTTGATCGATCCAACGACAGGGCTTGCCGAATCCAAAGAAGCCGGTGGTCTGGCCCCGCGCAGCCGCTCCCGCCACCACGCAAGGGCACGGCCCGGCTGTCCGCCGCGACGGGCGGAGCGCCAACCGACAAGCAGATGTGCCGTCGGTTTGGCCTCATCCACCTCGCGCGCGATCAGCTCTCCGCGTGCAATGAGCGGCGCGGCGAGCCAGCGCGGGAGATAACCCACCCCCAGTCCGCGTCGCTGCAGTTCGAGTTTGGCCTCCATGGTGGGTACGACCAGCGTCGGTTGCCCAAGCAACAGGCCACTCGACTGCGCGGGTAGACGGCGTGAGCTGTCAGCGACGGCGATGGCCCGATGCGCGAGCCGCTCGGCGCTCGACAGAGGCTCGCGGGCTTGCGCGAGTGGATGATGGGGCGCGATCGCAAACACGAACTCGACCTCGAACAGCGGTTGGATACTGATCGCGTGGGCCGAAGGCGGGTCCCCCGCCGCTCCGATCACGAGGTCGGCGCGGTCGTCGACGAGCGCGTCCCAGGTACCCCCCAAGGCTTCGCTGCCGATGCGCAACTGCGTTGGGCATCCGGCGGCGTCCCATGCGCCCAGGTGCTCGACCAGCCAATCGAACGGCAGGGTCGCATCGAGCGCAATCCGGAGCGTGGGCTCCCAGCCGCGCTCGGCCTGGCGCACCACCGCTTCGATGCGTGCTGCGTCCTCGAGCAGGAGGCGCCCCTCATCGAGTAGTACACGTCCGGCGGGGGTGAGCTGCGCACGATACCCGCGGCGATCGAAGACGAGTACATCGAGGTCCTCTTCGAGTTTGCGCACGGCGTAGGTGACCGCGGACGGCGCCTTGCCTAGACGCGCCGCGGCCCGGGTGAAACTGCCTTCGCGCGCGACGATCTGGATGAGTTCGAGTGCGTCGAGTGACAATGCAGGCATATTCTAAATTATTGAACATCTTGCTCAAACGCCAAGCGCTTGCAAAGCCGCCGCTACGCCGAAAATTCGTGGGGTCGCCCGCTTGAGCGGAAACATCACCCGAAAAAGGTGTCCCCATGATTGCCCTCAGAAAGTCGAACGAGCGCGGCCTGGCCGACCACGGCTGGCTCACGAGCCGATTCAGCTTCTCCTTCGCCGAGTACCAGGATCCCGAGCATGTGCACTTCGGGCCACTGCGCGTGATCAATGACGACTGGATCGCCCCGGGCATGGGCTTCGGCATGCATGGCCACCGTGATATGGAGATCTTGACCTACGTGCTCGAAGGTGCGGTGGCCCACAAGGATTCGATTGGCAATGCCTCGACCATCACGCCGGGCGAGGTGCAGCGCATGAGTGCAGGCCGGGGGATCCTGCACAGCGAATTCAATCCCTCTCCCGAAGCGAAGACGCACCTCCTGCAGATCTGGATCATTCCCGAGGCGGCGGGCGGCGCGCCGAGCTACGAGCAGAAGCGTTACGCCGATGACGAAAAGCGGGGCCGTCTGCGGCTCGTGGCCTCACGCGACGGGTCCGATGGCTCGGTCAAGGTAGAGCAGGATGTCCGCATGTACGCCGGGCTGTTCGATGGCGCGGAGACGGCGACGCTCGCACTTGCGCCGGGGCGGCTGGGGTATGTGCATGTGGCGCACGGCATGATCACGGTCAACGGGCAGCCGCTCGCCGAGGGCGACGCTGCAAAGCTCGACGGCGAGGCGGCCCTCACCCTCGCCGACGGCCAGGCGGCCGAGGTGCTCGTCTTCGATCTTCCGCCCTGGCGAACCCTCTGAGCTGCCCAATCTCCAACGATTTCCCGGTCACCCTTCATCACACAGGAGAGCATGATGTCTGTCGTCTCGATCGTTTATCACTCAGGCTACGGTCACACCCAGGCCGTCGCCGAAGCCGTTGCCGAGGGCGCCCGTGGTGTGTCCGGCACCACGGTCCACCTGATCGCGGTAGCCGACGCCGAGCGCCACTGGGACACCCTCGCTGCATCCGATGCCATCGTCTTCGGCGCGCCGACCTACATGGGTGGCCCGTCCGCGCCGATGAAGGCGTGGATCGACACGACATCCAAAGTCTGGTTCACGCAGGGCTGGAAGGACAAGCTCGCGGGCGGCTTCACCGTCTCCGGGAGCTGGTACGGTGACAAGCAGCGCACGATCGACGCCTTCTACACGCTTGCGATGCAGCACGGCATGCTCTGGGTGTCCGCCGGTTTGATGCCCACGCACAATTCAAGCAGGCCGCCGACTGACGAGGATCTGAACCGCATCGGCAGCTACAGCGGTCTCATGGTTCAGGCGAACATCGATCAGGGCAAGGAAGGCATTCCGGCGACGGACTTTGCCACCGCACGCGCCTTTGGTGCGCGTGTAGCGAGCGCGGCCGCGCGCTGGGCTGCGTAGACATCGGAGAGTTCTGGAACTGCGTCCCGAACGAGCCGTTGCGGCAGATTCGGTCCACTTCGGCCCACCGACGTCTTGACCTCGTCACCCTTCGACCGGAACAATCGCCAGACATCGCTTCGGTTGCGCTGGTCTTGGGGGAATCATGGGGTTTAGCTGCTGTCTTTGGTGGTTTTTGTGTGGTGCCTTGCTCGGGTGGTTGCTTTGCTGGCTGCTCAACCGGAATCGGTGGCGGCACGACGCCGGGCACGCGGCGAGCCAGACTCGGTCGTCGCAATCGGCGCCGAGTGCGTCTCAACCGATGGGGCTCGCGGATGAAATGCCGACGGCAGTGATCCGCGCAGAAACCCCGGCGCCTTTGAGTGCTGCTCCGGGCGGTGCGTCGGGCCCTGCTTCGGGCCTTGCCTCGGGCGCTGCCGCAGCCGCCCTCGCCGCGGGCATCACGAAGCGGCTCAAGACGCCCGACGGCCGCGACAACTTCGAAATCATTGAAGGCATTGGCCCCAAGATCAATTCCTTGCTGCACGCGGCAGGAATCCACACGTTCGAGAAGCTGGCCGAAACGGAGCTCTCAGCGCTTGCAAAGATTCTCGATGCCGCGGGCCCAAACTTCCGGCTTGCCAATCCGGAGACCTGGGCGCAGCAAGCCGGGCTCTGTGCCCGCGGTGAATGGGAGGCGCTCAAGCGGCTGCAGGATGAGCTCGTGGCTGGGGTGCGCATGAAACCGGACCCGACGGACAACGCCTGAGTGGGCAGGGAGAATCGATCGTGAACGTTCCGGTCAAGGCCGACGGCGACACCGGCCGTGTGGATCGCCTGAATCTGTGGGCGGCGCTCTTCATGGCGCTGATCCTTGTCCTGCTTTGGCTATTCGGGCGCGGGCCGACGGCGGCGTGTTGCGTCGCATCCGGTGCTGGGGTGGTGCGGCTGCGACCGCCGCGGCTACGACATCAGCCGTTCAAGGGGCGCCCGCGATAGCGGCGAGCGCGCTGGAGGTCGCGCTGGGTGCGGACGGTGAGCTCGTCCTGCGCGGCACCGTGGCGGACGAGGCGACGCGTCGTGCGCTGGTCGAGGCAGCTCAGGCGCATCATGGTGCCTCGAAGGTCATCGACGAGCTCCGCATTGGCGCCCCGAGCGCTCAGTCGCTCCGTCTGACGGGCGAGGTGACCGATGCCGCCGCACGCACGGCCTGGGGCGAAGTGTTCTCCGCAGCGCTTGCTGCACGTTCGCCCGCGTGGTCGATCGACAATGCGCTGACGGTCAAGGGTCTGCCGGTGGAAACGACGCCGGCACCGGCACCAGCGCCCGCACCCAAGGCCATCGTCTACTTCAGCACTGGCAAAGCAGATATCTCGGCCGAAGCGCGCGAACAGGTCGCTGAGGTGATTGCCTATCTGAAAGCAAATCCAGAGCGCAAGGCAGTCCTCTCGGGTTTTCACGATCCCCGTGGTAACAAGGTGGCCAACGAAGCGCTGGCCAAGAGCCGCGCAAAGAGCGTGCGTGAGCTGCTCCGCGCAGCCGGCATCGAGGAGGCGCGGATCGAGCTGCGTAAGCCAGTCGAGACCACCGGGGACGGGTCGCTGGCCGAGGCGAGACGGGTCGAGCTGAGCGTCGAGTAGTCGTTGCCTTCTCGCGTGGCGCGGTTCGCGCGCGAACGCGTCCGAGGTTGCGTGTGCGCGGCTATACTGCCTCGCATGAAAATTGCAGTCGATTCTGTCGCCGTCTTGCGACGCGGTCGGGCGGTACTGGCCACCGAAGCGGCCGCAATCGCGGCGCTCGAAGCGCGCCTGGGTGAGGCTTTCGTCACCGCGGTCGACTGCATTTTGAACGCCCCCGGGCGGGTCGTGGTCACCGGAATCGGCAAGAGCGGCCATGTGGGCCGCAAGCTCGCCGCGACGCTCGCATCGACCGGCACCCCCGCGTTTTTCGTGCATCCCGCCGAGGCGAGCCATGGCGATCTCGGCATGATCACCAGCGAGGACGTCGTGATCGCGCTGTCGAATTCAGGCGAGGTGGCCGAGCTGTCCGCCCTCATCGTGCCCCTGAAGCGGGTGGGCGCGAAGCTCATCGCAATCACTGGCAACGAGCACTCGACCCTCGCGCGAGAAAGCGACGTCGCGCTCGATGCGCGCGTGGCCGAGGAAGCGTGCCCGCTCGGGCTCGCCCCAACGGCCAGCACGGCTGCCGCGATGGCGCTCGGGGATGCGCTCGCGATGGCGCTGCTCGAGGCACGCGGATTCACGGCCGAGGATTTCGCGCGTTCGCATCCGGGCGGCTCGCTCGGTCGGCGGCTCGTCACCCATGTGCGTGACGTCATGCGCACCGGGGCTGCCTTGCCGACGGTCGGGCCGGAGGCCAGCGTGGCGGATGCGCTGTTCGAGATCACCGGCAAGGGTATGGGGATGGTGGCCATCGTCGCCGCGGACGGGCGTCTGCTGGGCCTGTTCACCGATGGAGACCTGCGGCGGGCGCTGCCGCGGCTGAGCGATTTCTCTGCCGCCCGCGTGGCCGATCACATGACGCGCGAGCCGCTCACCATCGCAGCCGATGTACTTGCAGTGGACGCGCTGACTCTCATGGAGAGTGAACGCAAGAATCTTCTTCTCGTCGTCGACGATGGGGGTCGGCTCGTGGGCGCGCTCAACATGCACGACTTGCTTGCCGCCAAGGTGGTCTAAGCCCATGGCCCGCGCACCCACCGTCGCCGAACGCATGAGCACGATCCGCGCACTCGTCTGCGACGTGGATGGTGTGCTGACGGACGGCCGTCTGCACTACCTTGGGGATCAGGAGATCAAGAGTTTCTCGGTAGCCGATGGCTTTGGCTTCACGCTTGCCCGGCAGGCCGACTGGAAGCTCGCGCTGGTGACCGCGCGCGGCGGGTCCGCGGTCGAGCGGCGGGCACGCGAGCTCGGGCTCGAACTGGTGACCGGCGAGCGCGATAAGGCACGGGCCCTGCGCACGCTGGTGGAGCATTGGCAGCTACCGCTCGCGAGTGTGGCCTATGTCGGTGACGACTGGCTGGATCTGCCGGCGATGGCGATCGCGGGGCTTGCGGCCACGGTGCCCAACGCGGCGGCCGCCGTGCGGCAGCGGGCGCACTGGCTCGCGAGCGTGGGCGGCGGCGAGGGGGCAGTGCGCGAACTGATCGAGGCCATTCTTCGTGTGCAAGGGCGGCTCGATGGCCTTCTGACCGCCTATCTCGAAGGACGGGGTGCGTGATGTTCGGCCATCTTTCGCGCCGCAGCCAGGACCGTCTTGCCGCGCTCTTCCCGCTTGCGGCGGTCGCATTCTTCGCCGCCTTGTCCTTCTGGCTCGATGCACGTATCGCTGCGAGCGTTCGGCCGGCCAAGGCCTCACCCGGCGCACCAGAGCAATTCATGGAGGGCTTCCGGGTAGATCGCACGGTGATCATCGCGCGTGGTCAGGACGGCTCGGCCCCGGTGCAGGACGCCATGACCGGCGCGCGGGCAGACTTCTTCCCGGGGGCGTCGAAGACGGTGGTGACCTCACCGACGTTTCAGAGTGATGTACCCGGCAAGCCGCGGCTTTACGTGTCTGCGGCACGGGCTACGATCGAGAGCGCGGCGCCGAAAGGCGGTGAGATCGAGCGCATCCTGTTCGCGGGCGGCGTGACCCTCCTTCAGGCGGCGACCAAGCGGCGCGATGCGGTGCGCTTCGAAACCGAAGCGATCACCGTCCTGCCGAAGACGCAGGAGGCGATGACCGACCGACCCACGCGCACCGTGAGCGGTGACCGCGTGGTGATCACCCAAGGGCTGCACCTCGACCGTGAACTGCGCACGGGCAGCACCTCGCGGGGCTTTCAGCTGGAGCTCAATCCGAAGGAGAAGCAATGAAACCGCTGCCTCGCGCAGCCTGTCCCTGGGCTGCCATGCTGGCCATCGGACTCATGACGCTCGGCACCGTCGCCGACGTGCAGGCCGAGCGCGCCGACCGTCGGCAGAAGGTCGTGATCACCGGGCTCGACTTCAACGGGGATGCGGCCCAGGGGACCTACCGCTTGCGCAACAACGTGGTCATCACCCAGGGCACGCTGCGCATCACTGCAGACCAGGCCGACGTGAAGACGCGTGCGGATGAGCACTTCTCTGCCGTGCTTACCGCGAAGCCCGTGTGCTTTCGGGAACGCACCGAAAAAGGCGACTGGGCGCAGGGCGTGGCCGACCGGGTCGAGTACGACAGCAAGGACGGCGTGGTCGAGCTCTTCGGCAACGCGATCCTGTTCGTGGGCGAAGACGAGATCCGTGCCAACTACATCATCTACAACACGCAAAGCGGCACCTTCGAAGGACGCGAGAGCAAGACGCGAGCCGGTGCAGGCGGCACCGATGCGACCGCGGGCAAGGGTGTGACTTTCATCCTGCAACCGCGCGAGAGCGCGGCTCCTGCAAGCGGACCCAGCGCCGACGGCAAGACCTCGGCGAAGTCTGCGCCCGTGAAACAGGCCCAACCCCCCAAGCGCAATGAGCCAGCTTTCAGCCGTTGCGCTTAAAAAGCGCTACAAGGCGCGCACTGTCGTCCACGACGTCTCGCTCAAGGTCGATTCGGGTGAGGTGGTCGGCCTGCTTGGGCCCAACGGCGCGGGCAAGACGACCTGCTTCTACATGATCGTCGGGCTCGTCGCCGCCGACGGCGGCGTGATCACGCTCGACGGCCATGAGCTCACCCACCTGCCGATCCATCGCCGGGCGCGGCTTGGGCTCTCCTACCTGCCGCAGGAGGCGAGCATCTTCCGAAAGCTCACCGCAGGTGAGAACGTGCGTGCCATCCTCGAATTGCGCGAGCGGGATGAATCGGTCATCGATCGCGAACTCGATGCGCTGCTCGAAGACCTGCACATCGCGCACCTGAAGGATTCACCTGCGATCGCGCTCTCCGGCGGCGAGCGGCGGCGGCTCGAGATCGCCCGCGCGCTCGCCTCGCGTCCGCGCTTCATCCTGCTCGACGAGCCCTTCGCCGGCGTCGATCCGATCGCAGTCATCGAGATCCAGCGTATCGTGCGCTTCCTGCGCGAGCGCGGCATCGGCGTGCTGATCACCGACCACAATGTGCGCGAGACCCTCGGCATCTGCGACCGCGCCTACATCATCAGCGATGGGCGCGTGCTGGCCGATGGGCCGCCCGATGCCATCATCGGCAACGAGTCGGTACGTAAGGTCTATCTGGGCGAGCACTTCCGCCTCTAGGTCGTGCGATGAAGACCGGACTCCAACTTCGTCTCGCGCAGCACCTCACGCTGACGCCGCAGTTACAGCAGTCGATTCGGCTCTTGCAGCTGTCGACGCTCGAACTGCGCGAGGAGATCGAGCGCGCCGTAGCCGAGAACCCGTTGCTCGAGCTCGAGCCCCCCGAGTCGGATGGCGCGGACGCCGTGCCGCCATCTTCGATGGCGGGCAGCCAGGACGGTGAACGCATCCTCGACAGTGACGATGTCGACTGGTCGGCGTGGGACACGGGGGCGGATAGGTCCGCTCAAGAGGGCTTGGGAGAGCTCACGGCGTCACTCTCCGCGGGCGATCCGGATGTGACAGCAGCCGCGGGCAGTGCGGACGAGGGCGGAGGCGAGGGGCTGATTGACGCCTCGGCCGACCCTTTGGACGAGGGCGATCTGGCACCGCTCGCCGAGGACTGGTCCAGTGTGGGCTCGGGGATCGATCGGGATGACGACGGCCCGGAGCTTCAGCAGTCCCGCCACGAGACGCTGGCCGATCACCTGCTGGCCCAGGTGCCGATGCTGCACCTCGACCCGATGGTGGAAGCGGTGCTCCGGGCGCTCATCTACAGCCTCGACGACGACGGGCTGCTCGACACCACGGCCGAGGAGCTCTCGGCCGCGTTCGCACTCGCGCGGCCGATCGATCGGCAGGTTTGGGACGCCGCAGTCGCTGCGCTGCAGTCGTTCGATCCACCTGGCGTCGGGGCGCGCTCGCTGGCCGAGTGCCTGCGTCTGCAACTCGAGAATGTTCCGCGATCGAATGCGCGCAACCATGCGCTGCGCATCGTCGCCGAGGCTTTCGAGCCGATGTCGAAAGGCGAGTGGGCCCGCGTGCGCCGGATCGTCGGCCTCACCGAGCAGGAAGTCGCGGCCGCGCGGCAGATGATTGCCCAGTTGACGCCGAGACCGGCAGCGCCGTTTGCCGATGTGAGTGCGTTCGCGCTCGTGCCAGACGTCATCGTGCGCCGCAGCAGGCGGGGTTGGGCCGCAGAGCTCAATCCCGCGGCGGTACCCCGGCTTTCGGTCAATCGCACCTATGTCGATTTGCTCGCACGCGAGCGCGAACGTCGCGCCACGCCCCTGGCCACCCAGTTGCAGGAAGCGCGCTGGTTGGTTAAGAATGTGTCGCAACGCTTCGACACCATCCTACGCGTTTCCAGCGAAATCGTGCAACGGCAGCAGGCGTTCTTCGATCACGGTGAAGTGGCCATGCGGCCGCTCGTGCTCCGTGACGTGGCTGATGCGCTGGGGCTGCACGAATCCACCATCTCCCGCGTCACCACGCAAAAGTACCTCGCGTGTCCGCGCGGCACCTTCGAGCTGAAATTTTTCTTCGGCTCGCACGTCTCGACCGATACCGGTGGCGCGGCTTCGTCCACGGCGATCCGCGCCATGATCCGCTCACTCGTCTCCGAGGAGGACCCCGCCAATCCGCTGACCGACAACCGCATCGCAGAACTGCTCGGCGAGCAAGGCATCGTCGTTGCCCGCCGTACCGTGGCCAAGTACCGGGAGCTCGCGAACATCGCGCCCGTGAGTCAACGCAGGATGCAGCACCGGGGCGTACCCGAGGTCTGACCTGCGACGAAGTCGATCTCCTCCACCTCATTCTTCAGGGTGTGCTCATGAATCTCCACATCTCAGGTCATCATGTCGCAGTCACCGATTCCCTCCGCAGCTACCTGATCGCCAAGCTCGATCGGGTGAATCGGCATTTCGACCACGTGATCGACGTGAACGTGGTGATGTCGGTGGAGAAATCGAGGCAGAAGGTCGAGGCCAACCTGCATGTCAGCGGGCGGGACATCCATGCCCAGTCGGAGGGGGAGAGCCTTTACGCGGCGATCGACGAGCTCGCCGATCGCCTCGACCGGCAGGTCGTCAAGCACAAGGAGCGCCTCCAGGTGCAGCGTGATGCGGGGCACGAGAGGAAGCGCGGCGATCTCAATTGAGCGGGCGCACCGAGGCTCCGGTGGCTTGCCGGAGCCTGACTACAATGCGCGATCCGCCTGACCGGATCGTGGTCCTGCTGTGAGTCTCCTTGCAGATCTGTTGACGCCCGAAAATGTCTTGTTGAACGTCGAGGCGAGCAACAAGCGTCGGCTGTTCGAGGTCGTTGCGCTTGCGGCCGAGGAGCGCTATCGCCTCGCACCCATGGCGACCGTGGACAGCCTGCTCGCGCGCGAGAAGCTCGGCTCGACCGGACTCGGTCAGGGCATCGCCATTCCGCACGGCCGCATTCGCGGGCTCGAGCGTGCCATCGGCTATTTCGTTCGCCCGGAGGAGCCCATCGTTTTCGAGGCGCCCGACCGGCTTCCGGTGCGTGACGTGTTCGTTCTGCTGGTACCCGAGGCGGCAACCGACGAGCATTTGCAGATCCTCTCGGAACTCGCCCAGAAGTTCTCGAGCAAGAGCTTCCGTGAAGCGCTCGCGGCGGCGACGACGGGCGAGCAGATTTATGCGCTTTTCAGCGCGCCCTGAGAAAAGCACTCCCCCATCTGCTGTGCGGCCCGATTGCTTTGTCGCGTGCTCACTCGGCGCTCGCCTACCCGCACGGTGCGTCTCGCGCCTCGTTGCGCGGCTCCTTGCACTCGGGCCTGCTCGTGACGATGGCTCTGCGCTTCCTCGCGGGATGTACGACCGGATGTTCGACCGTGTATGGCAGCACTCGGGACGAACGCCCGCGATCGGTGAACTGAACGGGCAGAGGGTTTTTGCATCATGCGCACCATCCCGATTGCCCGCCTGATTGCTGACAATCAGGAGCGGCTCGAATTACGCTGGGTCGCCGGACATGACGGAGGTGAGCGCCTGCTCTCGCGGGACACAAGCGCTCAGGCTCACGTGGGTCTGGTCGGGCACATGAACTTCATCCATCCGTTCCGGATCCAGGTCGTCGGCCCCGCGGAGACGGCGTACCTTCAGGCGCAGACCGAAGCCGAGCGGGAGGCGACGTTCGAGCGGCTGCTGGCGGATGATCTCGCAGGCGTGTGCGTTTGCGGCGTCGGTGAGCCGCCAGCCTACATGGTGGAACAGTGCAACCGCCAGCATGTGCCGCTGCTCATGACGACTCAGCCGAGTCCGCACATCGTCGATGTGCTCCGGCTCTACCTCGCTCGCGTTCTTGCAGCGAACACCACGCTGCATGGCGTGTTTCTCGACGTGCTCGAGATGGGCGTGCTCATCATGGGCGGCTCCGGGATCGGTAAGAGCGAGCTCGCGCTCGAACTCATCACGCGGGGCCACGGTCTGATCGCCGATGACATCGTCGAGATCTACCGGCTGTCGCCAGACCTCGTCGAAGGGCGCTGCCCGGAAGTGCTCCGCGACTTCCTCGAGGTTCGCGGCATTGGCGTGCTCAATATCCGCACCACGTTTGGCGAGACTGCGGTCCGGCCACGGAAGTCGCTCAAGCTCATCGTGCAGCTGGAGGATCACACCGACGAGCAGTTCAAGCGGCTCGACCGCATGAGCGTGAATGCGACTTATCAGGAAATCCTCGGCGTGAAGGTGCGCAAGGTAGTGATTCCGGTCGCGGCCGGGCGCAACCTCGCCGTGCTGGTCGAGGCGGCTGTGCGCAACTTCGTCCTGAACCTGCGCGGTATCGATTCGACGCGCGAGTTCATCGAGCGGCAGGCGCGGCTGATGGAGCAGGGCTAGCTGGCAATGGCTCCGACCCGGCGCCTCATCGTGCTCGTGCTGGGTGTCTCGGGCGCCGGCAAGAACGTGGCCGTCGGCGCGCTCGAGGATCTGGGCTTTGCGGTGGTGAACAACCTGCCCTGCAGCTTGCTCGCGGCCGCGGTTGCTGCGTTGAGCACGCGCCGCACGCAGTCGATCGCAATCGCAGTCAATGCCCAGGAGGCCGACTTTGGTCATGAATTCGCGGCCGCTCTCGACCAATTGCGCGCAACGTGGACTGAGGACGATCTTCTGATCCTGCGGCTCGACGCGGCGGACGACGTGCTTGTGTCTCGCTTTGCCGAGACGCGGCGCCGTCACCCGTTCGCCGATGATCGCCACACTTTGATCGAGGCGATCCGTGAAGAGCGCGGCCGGCTGCGTCAGATTTCCGGACGCGTGGTGGACTTCGATACCTCGGCCACGAGCGCGCATGCCCTTCGGCAGCGGGTTCGGGCGTTGATCACCGCCGTCGAATCGGGGCTCGGCCGCCCGCTCGTTGCGATTTCGAGCTTCGCCTATCGCGCCGGCATTCCGCAGGATGCCGACCTCGTCTTCGATGCGCGGGTGCTGCCGAATCCGCACTACGAACCCGCATTGCGACCGCTCACCGGCCGCGATGCCCAAGTGGCTGCCTTTCTTGCGCAGCAACCCGAAGCGCGCGCGCTGGTGGATGCGATCGCCGGTTACGTGCGCAGCCAGATGCCAGGATTCGCTCGGGACAACCGGGCGCGGGTACATGTGGCCATCGGCTGCACCGGCGGCCAGCACCGGTCGATTTATGTGGCCGACCAGGTGGCGGTAGCCCTCGCCCCGGATCACCCGGTGAGCCGTCATGATCGGGAGCATCCCATCGGGGGCTAGCATTGAGGTCAGCAGAAGCGTCGAGACGGCGGGTCGTCGTCTTCTGTGTCGCAGGGTCGGCGGCTTCGTCGGACGTTCGATGCGGGGCCCCATCATCGCCTCCGGCGGTTCTGGAGTGAACGATTTTTTCCTTCCTTTCGCGCAAAGCCCCAGCACCCCATGAGGCGATCGACGCCCTGCCGCTCTTCCCGCTGCGCACCACGCTGTTCCCTGGCGGCGTCCTCTCGCTCAAAGTCTTCGAGCAGCGCTACTATGCGCTGGCCAAGCGCTGCATCACCAAAGGCAGCGGCTTCGGCGTGGTGACGCTGACCGGCGGCCAGGAAGTGGGCGCGAACCAGCGATTCGCCCAGGTGGGCACCTATGTGACCGTGGCCTCCTTCGACGCGCCCGCTCCCAATGTCTTCCTACTCGCCGTGCGGGGCGTGCAGCGTTTCGCCATCCTGGCCAACGAGACGGACGCGTCCGGTTTGCACATGGCTCGCATCCGGTGGCTCCCCAACGAAGCCGATGTCGGATTGCCCAAGGAGCACGAGGCGCTTGCAGTCCTGCTTCGGCGTCTGGCCGAGCAACTGGGCGAAGAGCGCTTCCCGGCACCGCACCACTTCGATAGCGGCAGCTGGGTTGGCTCCCGCCTCGCGGAACTCATGCAGATGCCACCGGCGATAAAGCAGGCCATGCTCGAGATCAACGATCCGGTGGTTCGGTTGCAGGCGCTGAGGCAGCTTCTCGCGCGCGCAAAGGCCACCTGAGAGGCCACCTGAGAGGCCACCTGAGCAGCCTCCTGGGCGGCCTCCCGAGCCGTCTTCCCGGGGCCTCGGGCGTGCGGGGTCTTTCCCGGCTCCTAAAATTCGAGTCCTTAGACACTCAGCCGCCGCTGTTTGAGCGGCAAGCAAGCCATCATGGCCGGTCACAGCAAATGGGCAAACATCCAGCACCGCAAGGGGCGCCAGGATGCGAAGAAGGGCAAGATTTCCACGCGCTTGATCCGTGAGATCAACGTGGCCGCCAAGCTCGGCGGCTCAAATCTCGACGGCAATCCCCGCCTCAGGCTCGCCGTGGACAAGGCGCTCGACAATAACATCGCCAAGGACACCATCGAACGCGCGATCAAGCGTGGTGCGGGTGAGATGGAAGGGGTCAACTACGAGAGCGTCCGCTATGAGGGCTACGGCATTGCCGGTGCTGCCGTGATCGTCGACTGCCTCACCGACAACCGCACCCGTACCGTGGCCGAAGTGCGCCACGCGTTCTCGAAGCACGGCGGTAACCTGGGCACCGACGGATCGGTGGCCTACCAGTTCAAGCACTGCGGCGTGCTGTTGTTCGCCCCCGGCACGGACGAGGCGAGGCTCATGGAGGTCGCACTCGAGGCAGGGGCGGACGACATCGTGACCGATGACGACGGCTCGATCGAGGTCATCACGCCGCCTTACGAGTTCGCGCGCATCAAGGACACGCTCGCCGAGGCTGGCCTCAAGGCCGAGCACGGTGAAGTCACCTGGCGCCCCGAGAATCCGGTCGTGCTCCAGGGCGAGGATGCGATCCGCATGCAGAAACTTCTCGATGCGCTCGACGACTGCGACGATGTGCAGGAGGTCTACACGTCGGCGTTGCTGGAAGAGGGCTGACAGGCATGAGCTGGTTCACGAAGAAGGATCAGGGCTTTTTTCTGGCCACGTTGCTTCCCCGTGAAGGCGAAGTGCGGATCAGCCAATATCTCGGCGTCGTCAACGGCGAGGCGATCATCGGCGCGAACATCTTCCGCGACATGTTCTCCTCGGTGCGCGACGTGGTGGGCGGTCGCGCCGGTGGCTACGAGCGCTCGCTCAAGCGCGCGCGCGAAGCGGCGCTCGAGGACATGATCGAAGACGCGAAGGCGCTCGGGGCCAACGGCATCGTCGGCATTGACTTCGACTACGAAGTGCTCGGCGAAACGAACGGCATGATGCTGGTTGCGGTCTCGGGCACCGCCGTCAAGCTCGCCCCCTGAGGCGACGTCCAAACGCGCGTGGTCAGCGCCCCGCCACGCATCATCCTCGGGATCGATCCGGGCCTGCGCGTGACTGGCTTCGGTGTGATTGCGGCGTCGGTCACGGGCATCCGTCTCGCTTACGTGGCAAGCGGCTGCATCCGCACCGACGAGGCCGGCACGCTGCCGGAACGTCTCCTGACCATTGCGCGCGACCTGCAGGCCGTGATGGCTGAGCACAAGCCGGATGACATCGTGGTCGAGAAGGTGTTCGTGAACGTGAATCCTCAGTCCACGCTCCTGCTCGGGCAGGCGCGAGGGGCGGCGATCACCGCGGCGGCGCTGTCCGGAGCCACGGTGCACGAATACACCGCGCTCCAGGTCAAGCAATCGGTGGTCGGCCATGGCAAGGCGGCCAAGACGCAGGTGCAGGAGATGGTGCGCCGGCTGCTTGGTCTCGCGGCCACGCCGCAGGCGGACGCGGCGGATGCGCTGGCGACTGCGATCACTCACGCGCATTCACGCCAGGGCATCGGCACGGTCGCGAGCGAACTGCTCGCCACGCGCAAGGTGCGTCAGCGCGGCGGGCGGGTCGTCGGTTGAACCAGCCTGCCACTCGCTGTTCAGGGCTCAGCGATCGCCGAGAAGCGGCGCGAACTTTTCGTTGAACACCGCCATCGTGATCGGGCCGACGTGCTTGGCGCGAATGATGCCTTCGGCGTCGATGAGAAAGGTTTCCGGTGTGCCGTAGACGCCCCAGTCGAATGCGGCGCGACCCTCGGGGTCGAACACGTTGAGCTGGTAGGGATCGCCGGTCTTGCGCAGCACATCCAAGCCAAGGTCGCGCTTGTCTTTGTAGTTGAGTCCGACGATCGGCACCTTGCCCGATTGGGCGATCTCGAGGAGCACCGGATGCTCTTCCTTGCAGCTGGTGCACCAGCTCGCCCAGACGTTCAGGAGCCAGACCTTGCCTTTCATGTCCCCCGGAGAAAAGCTCGCGTCTGCCTTGGCGAGTTGCGGCAGGTTGAAATTCGGCGCCGGCTTGCCGATCAACGGCGAAGGCACGAGGCGGGGGTTTTGGTAGAGCCCCCAGAACAGCAGTCCCGCCAGTACGAGGAACGCGAGCGGGATCAGCAGTCGGCGGTTGACTTTCATCGTCGAGTTACTGCTTGAGCGTATGCGCTGCCTGGTCGCGCGCTTTGTTCGCCTTTTCGACGGCGCTCGCCGCCTCGGGCGGCATGTAGTTCTCGTCGTGCTTGGCGAGCACTTCCCGGGCGCGGAACACGCCGGAGGCGTCCAGTTGCCCTTGGGCGACGACGCCTTTGCCTTCCTGAAACAGGTCGGGCAGGATACCCGTGTAGACCACCGGGACGACCTGCGCGGTGTCGGTGACGCGGAACGAGACCTCCACACCGTCACGCTTGACCGAGCCCACCTCGACCAGCCCGCCGATTCGGAAGATGCGGCCTTGGGGGGCCTCCTTGGCCACCACCTGCGACGGGGTGAAGAAGAAAACGAGGTTTTCCCTGAAGGCGGAGACCACGAGCGCGGTGGCCGCGATCAGGAGGACCACACCCCCGGCGAGCAGGGCGAGGCGTTTCTGGCGCAGGGTCATGAGAGGCTACTCTGTAGGGTTGTCTTCGGCGATCGCGAGAAGCGCTCGCTTTCGAGCACGAGAGAGCACGACGAGTTCCGCGATCACGCAGAGCGCCAGCACGCCATAGCTGCCCCAGACGAAGAAGCCGCGGCCACCCATCGCCCAGAAGGCGCTCCAGGAATCCCAGACCATCATCGAGCCTTCATCGCGGTGGCCTCATGCCGGCCGGACGTCGAGGCACCGATCAGGCTGCGGGCCCAGGCGGTGTCGCGCTCCCGCTCGAGGATCAGGGTTCGCACGCGCCGCATCGCTGCGGCAATCGAGTAGGCCCAGAAGGAGAATGTCATGATCATCATGGCCGTGAGCATGATCGTCGCCATCGAGGACCCCCCTGGCCTGACGGAGGCGCCCTGATGGAGCGTGTTCCACCACTTGACGCTGAAGTAGATGATCGGAACGTTCACCGCGCCGACGATCGCGATCAAAGCCGCTGCGCGGTCGCCCTTGCGCCGGTCATCGAACGCGGCCGCGAGTGCGATGTAGCCGATGTAGAGGAAGAACAGGATCAGCGTGGTCGTGAGCCGCGCATCCCACACCCAATAGGTGCCCCAGGTCGGCCGGCCCCAGAGAGCACCGGTCCAGAGCGCAACGAAGGCCATGATCGCACCCGTCGGCGCAAGCGCGTGGGACATCATGAACGAGAGTCGGGTGCCGAAGACGAACCCCACTGCTGACCAAAAGGCCATGGCGAGGTAGATGATCATCGCCATCCACGAGGCCGGGACATGGATGTAGATGATCCGGTACACCTCGCCCTGCTGGAAGTCGGTCGGCGCGCGGAAGAGCCCGAGGTACAGACCGGTGACGGCCAAGACGGCCGCGATTGCCCAGCACAGTATCTCGATTCGGCCAGCCAGGGGATAGAACTGCGACGGTGCCGCATAGCGCCAGAACCAGCGTCCGGCAAAGCGGTCGTGGCTTCGTTGTTCGGAAGCGGCCAAGATACCTACCCGCGATTGGTGAATATTCGAAACAAGCGCTCGGCGCTCAATCCAAACTGATGCGCAGCGCTGCAGCCGCCGCAGCGGGGCACAATGCTAGAGCAAAGAGCAGATACGCCGCCTGCAGCGAAAGTTCCGCGGTCGGACTTTCGCCGTGGAGCACCCTGAGCGCCGCACCCGCGCCGAAGATCAACGTCGGGATCGCGAGCGGCAGCACGAGCACAGCGAGCAGCAAGGTGCCGCCGCGCGCCGAAACCACGAGCGCCGCCGAAATGCTTCCGACCAGAAACAGGGTCGGCACCGCGAGCAGCACACCTGCCGCCAGCACGAGCGCGACGTCCATCGGCAGCGCATAGAAGAGCGCGAACACGGGGGTCGCCGCCACGAGGGGCAAACCGAGTCCGGCCGCGAGCGCGGTGATGCGTGCGAGCACCAGCACCGAGAGCGGCTCGCTTGCCACGAGCAGGTGCTCGATCGAGCCGTCGCGGCAATCCTCGTCGAAGAGGCGGGGCAGCGACACGAGCACCGCGAGCAGCGCAGCGACGAACACCACGCCGACGCCCACGAGCCGGAGCCGCTCGCTTTCGCTGCCGATGCCGAATGGAAAGAGCGCGCAGACGATCAGGTAGAAGGCGAGCGGGTTGGCCCAGTCGCTCGCGCGGCGGGCGAGCAGTTGAAACTCCCGGCGAATCACGGCGGTGGCCGCAACACGCAGGCTCACAGGCGGACCTCCTGCAGCGTGGCCCCGGCAAAGTCCACTTCCTGATGCGAGGTGAAGAGCACGAGGCCGCCCGCGCCGACGCGCTCGTCGATGAGTCGCGCAAGCAGTGCCTGGGTCGCCACGTCGAGTGCCACGAACGGCTCATCGAGCAGCCAAGCCGCCTCCGTCGGTGCCACGAAGAGCCGGGCGAGCGCGCTCCTTCGCTTCTGCCCCTGGGACAGGCTGCCGAAGCGGCGGCGCACGAGGTTGGCCACACCCAGGCGGGCGAGTGCCTGCCTGAGCGCATCATCGGTTGCCGGCGTCCCGGCCAGGTGCGCTGCAAAGCGGAGGTTGTCGATCACGTCGAGGCTGTCGTTCATGCCCTGGCCGTGGCCGATGAAGACCCGGGGGCGACCCTGCCAGTCGATGCGGCCCATCAGGGGCGAGGTCAGCCCCGCGAGGATGCGTAACAGCGTGGTCTTTCCGGCGCCATTCGGTCCGCTGACCCGGGTGAGCGTTCCCGGTGCTGCCGTGAAGTGGAGCCCGGAGAAGACGGCGCGACCGCCACGATTGGCAGCGAGGTCCGTGACGACGAGGGATGCAGTTGTCGTGGTCATGCGGTCATGACACCCGTCGCACGCGATAGGCGACGACGATCGCCGCAAGCGCAAGCAGGCTGCCGACATAGCCCACCCGTTCGTAGCCCACGAGCCGACCGTCGGCCGTCGTCGTCATCATGGCCCCCCCGACGATCGCGGCGAGGCCGGTCGCGAGGTTCATGACCGCGGAGGAGAGGGCCATCAGTCGGCCCCGCATCGCGGGGACCGTGGCCGCCGTGGTGATGGCCGTCATCGGCACGAAGCGACCGCTCACGAAGATGAAGAAGAGCGCAGAAACGGGAATCTGCACCCAGAGCGAACCGCCCAGCGGGTGGGTCACGAGCAGGATCGGCACGATGGAGGCGAGCGCGAGCCAATAGAACACGTCGGCGCGATGGTAGCGGTCCGAAAGACGCCCAAAGAGCGGCCGTGTGAACAGCGTCATCGCACCGCCGACCAGATAGAAGAGTGCAAGCGAAGTTTCGCTCATGCCCTCGTTGGCGATCCGGGTCGGTGCGATGAAGGGTATGACGATCATGCCAGAGACCGATATGAGCGCGATGAAGGCAAGCGCCCAGAGGTGGTTCGGTTCGCGAATCACTTCGAGGTAACTCGCAAGGATGCCCCGATCGGCGCTCGCCGCGACATGGCCCCGCATCGGAGGAATCAATTGTTGCGCCGCGACGAACACCGGCAGGCAGAGCAGGGCGAGAAAGGCGAACGGCGCGCGCCAGCCGAAGAGCGCTGCAGCGTAAATGCCGAGCGGCACACCGATCACGGCCGAGAACGAGAAAGAGAGCATCACGAGCGCGGTGGCCCGTCCGCGCCGCGCGTCCGGGATCGCATCGCCGATGATCGCTTGGGCGACCGAACCCTGGACGCCCCCGAAGGCGCCGGCGACGATGCGCGCAACGAGCAGCGTGGCGTAGGACGGTGCGAGCGCACAGCCGACTGTCGCGATCGCGAGTCCAGCGTAGACGACGAGAATCAATCGCTTGCGGTCGAAGCGGTCGGCCATCGCGATCATCACGAGGCTGGACGCCGTGGCCGCGAAGGCATAGGCCGAAACCAGCACGCCGAATTGCGCGGTCGAGATGCCCCACTCGCGCATGAGATAAGGCGCAAGCGGCATCATGATCATGAAGTCCACGATGTTCGTGAACCCCATGGCGAGGAGGGTGAAGAGGAGCGCCCGCTCGCGCCGGGCTGAAAGCGGCAGCGCGGGGGAGGCCGCTGCCACGGAGGCAGGGTTCATGCAGCGGTCTGTTTCACTTCGCCTTCGAGAAATCACCGGCCAGCACCGAGGTCAGCGTCTCCGGGCGCAGGTAGGTCTTCATCACCCGGTCGAAATCCGCTTTCGTGAGTTGGGCGATGTTCGTCTCGAGCGCCTCGACAAAGGCGAAGGTGCGGTCGGCGTCGGCCAGCGTCGCCAGCTGGGCGGCCAGCGCCGCGTCCCGGGCGCGGCCGACCGCGCGCTGGTCGAGGAAGGAGCGCTTCTGGGTCTCGAACTCATCGGCTGTGAGCCCGCCGGCAAGCAGGTTGTTCAGTTCATCGCGCAGCACCGCTTCGGCCCGTGCGGCATTCTGCGGATTGGCGATGAAACCGAAGGTCCAGGTGGCGTGGCGGCCGAACGTGGGCACGGACAGACTGCTCCAGACATCGTAGGAGAGCCCTTCGCGATCGCGCACCCGCACGAACAGGCGCGAACCTGCCGAGCCGCCGACGATGAAATTCGCCAGGAGCAGCGCTGGATAGTCCGCGGCACGGTCATCGAGATCGAACGCCGTGCGCAGCAGGAAGGTCGCGTTCTCCTTGTCCGGGGTGGCAATGCGAAGGTCGGCGGGCTTGGGCATGAACGCCGGGCGGGTGACGCGCTCGAAGCGGGTCGGACCCTTCCAGCCGAAGTTGCGTTCGATGGCGCTGCGCACGGCCACCTCGTCGAACTCGCCGAGGATCACGAGCTCTGCCGCCCCGAAGCCGCGCATGCGCTGGTAGTGCGACACGATCTGGGCCCGGGTCACTGTGCGCAGGGCCGCCACCCGCTCGGCAAAGGTCGGCACGTAACGGACATCACTGCGCGGATACGGGTTGAAGTGCCGTGCGAGGGCATTGGCCGCCACCTGATCGGGGTCCTTGGCCGATTCCTCGATTGCGGTGATCGCTTCCTTTCGCGCGAGTTCGATTTCGTCAGCAGGGAACGTCGGCTCGCGATACACCCGACCGAGCAGATCAAGCAGCCCGACGACATGCGCGCGGCGCGTCTGGAAGTTCGCCCCGTCCATGGAGAGGTCACCCGTGGCGCGCAGGCGGTCGAGTGCGTCGTTGATCGCCTGCCGGTCGAGCCCACGCGCACCCCGCATGAGGGTGGCGTTGATGAGCTCTTCGACGGCGGTCATGCCGGCGCGCGTCTTCGCGTCGCCATAACCCACACGCAGCGCTACGTGTGTCGTGCCACCGCGGGTGGCCTTGGGCCAGAGCACCACCTTGAGGCCGGACGGCAGGGTGTACCGCTTTGCGCGGGATTCGATCGCTGCGGGCGTCGGGTCGAAATCCTCACCTGCGCTGACCGCGTCGGCGGCCTTCCAGGTGGCGAGGAGTGACTCGAGCGTGGGCGCAGTCGCGATCGGCACGCGGTCCGGTCGGTCGGTGGCGATGAAGCGGCCGAGTGTGCGGTTCTCGGGCTTGAAGTAGGCTCTCGCCACGCGCTCCACATCGGCCAGCGTCACTGCCTTCAGCCGATCGTTCTGCAGGAAGAATGCACGCCAGTCTCCGAGCGCGATCGCCTCCGACAGTGCGACTGCAAAGCGGGCACTGTCGGCGAGCGTCTCCTCGTGCGACTTCTCGAAGCGCAGCCGCGCCCGCTCGAGGTCAGCCTCGGTGAAGGGCGTGCGTGCCGCGCGCTCGACGGTTGCGAGCAACACCTCCCGCGCCCGCTCGAGCGATTGCGTCCGGTTGAGTGTCACGAAGTAGCCCATGAGATAGGGGTCGAAGGTCGTGAAACCCACCGCATCCACGCTCACCGCGAGCCCCGGCTTGACCAGCGCCCGGTAGAGGCGTCCCGATGGATCGAGCGTCATCATCGTGATGAGCATTTGCAGCGCCGGGGTATCCGGGTGCGTGGCTGCCGGCGTGCGGTAAGCCGCGAACAGATAGTTTGCATCGCCGACGCGACGGACGGTGACTTCACGCTCGCCGTCCTGGGTCGGCTCGACGGTCCAGAGCTTCGGCAGGGCACGGGTCGGACGTGGAATCTCGCCGAAATACTGGGCGATCCAGCTCAGGGTCTTGGCCGGGTCGAACCGTCCGGCGATCAACAGCACCGCGTTGTCGGGTTGGTAGTAGCGCTCGTAGAAACGGCGCAGGTTGGCGAGCTCGACGTTTTCGATGTCGCTTCGGTTGCCGATGGTCGAATTGCCGTAGTTGTGCCAGTCGAAGGCCGCGGCAACGGTCCGCGCATAGAGCGCCCATTGCGGACGGTTCTCGCCCATCTCGAATTCGTTCCTCACGACGGTCATTTCGGTCGCAAACTCCTCGGGCAGGAGCTTCGCGTTCACCATGCGGTCGGCTTCCATCTCGAGCGCCCAGCGCAGGTTCTCCTCGGTGGCCGCAAAGCGCTCGAAGTAATTCGTCCGGTCGAGCCAGGTCGTGCCGTTGTTGATGAAGCCCCGGGCCTGCATGTCCTGCCAGAGATTTGGGAACTTGCGCGTGGCCTTGAACAGCATGTGCTCGAGCAGGTGGGCCATGCCGGTCTCACCATAGCCTTCGTGCCGCGAGCCGACGAGGTAGGTGATGTTGACGGTGATCTGCGGGCTCGAGGAGTCCGGGAACAGCAGCACGCGTAATCCGTTGCTCTTCAACCGGTACTCGGTGATACCGCCGGCTGCCGGGCCGCGCTCGAAGGCGTCGCTGACCGGCGCAGCCTGCGCGGGCTGGGCTGCCACCCCGGGCGCGAACGCGAGCGTGACACCGGACGCCGCGCTGAGCAGGGCGAGGCTCAGGAGTAGGGTTGCAAGGCGCTGACCGAGACCGCGAAACCTGGATTGGGCAGAAAGGTTCGAGGAGCAGATAGGCATCATGGAGCTTGCCAGGGGAGAAAAGGGGTTGCGTCGCCTTGACTTTGTCTCGACGGCGCCTTCAGACCGGCGCGGTGTGTTCGTGAGGGTCGCGATCGCTGGCCTGCAGCACCCAGAGCCGGGCGTACGGACCATCGGCCGAGAGCAGTTGGGCGTGGGTACCGCGCTCGACGATGCGTCCATTGTCGACCACGACGATCTGGTCTGCGTGCACGATGGTCGAGAGCCGGTGCGCGATGATCAAGGTGGTGCGTGTGGCACTGACCGCGCGGATCTCATCCTGCACCGCGCGCTCGGTCTCGCTGTCGAGGGCGGAGGTCGCCTCATCGAAGATCAGGATCGCCGGATTCTTGAGCAGCGCGCGGGCGATGGCGACGCGTTGCTTTTCGCCGCCGGAGAGCTTGAGCCCGCGTTCGCCCACCTGCGTGGCAAGGCCGTCGGGCAGCCGCGCAATGAAGGCATCCAGATGGGCCGCGCTGATGGCCTGGGCGAGTTCTGCGTCGGTGGCCTCGGGCCGACCGTAGCGCAGGTTGTATTCCAGCGTGTCATTGAAGAGCACCGTGTCCTGCGGAACCACCCCGATCGCCCGGCGCAGGCTGTCCTGCGTGAAATCGCGGATGTCGGTGCCACCGATCGTGATGCGTCCGCCGGTGACGTCGTAGAAGCGGAACAACAGGCGCGCAAGCGTGCTCTTGCCGCCGCCCGAGGGGCCGACGATCGCCACGGTCTTGCCCGCAGGCACGGTCAGGTCGAGGCCGTTCAGGATGGGCCGCGCCGGGTCGTAGTGGAAACGGACCTGCTCGAACACGATGTCGCCCCGGGCGGCTGCTTCGTGCGTCAGGACGCGACTGCCGGGTCGATCCGCGACCTCGGTGTGCTCGGACAGGAGAGCGAACATGCGTCCCATGTCGGTCAAGGACTGACGGATCTCGCGGTAGATCACGCCCAGGAAGTTGAGCGGGACGTAGAGCTGGATCAGGAAGGCGTTGATCATCACGAGGTCGCCCACGGTCATGCGACCCTCCTGCACGCCGACGATGGCACGCCACATGACGAGGGTTGCGCCGAGCGCGATGAGCAGACTCTGCCCGAGATTGAGCAGCGACAGCGAGGTCTGCGAACGGACGGCGGCACGCTCCCAGCGCGCGAGGCTTTCGTCATAGCGGCGGGCCTCGAAGCGCTCGTTGCCAAAGTACTTGACCGTCTCATAGTTGAGCAGCGAATCGATGGCGCGGGTGTTCGCCTTCGAGTCGAGCTCGTTCATCTCCTTGCGGAATGCGGTGCGCCACTCGGTGACCACGATCGTGTAGACGATATAGCCGACGAGCGTGACGAGCGTGATGACCACGAAACTCCACTCGTAGTTCCAGCCGAGGATGACGGCCACGAGTGCCAGTTCGACGAGCGTGGGCAGGATGGAGAAGAGCGCAAAGGACAGAAGCGAGGAGATGCCCCGCGTGCCGCGCTCGAGGTCCCGCGTGAGACCGCCGGTCTGCCGCGTGAGGTGAAAGCGGAGCGACAGCCGGTGCAGATGCTCGAACGTCTCCATCGCCACGCGGCGGATCGTCCGTTGCGAGACCTTGGCAAAGAAGAACTCCCGAAGTTCGGTGAACAGGGTCACCGACAGGCGTGCCGCGCCGTAGGCCGCAAGCAACGCGAAGGGCACCGACGCGATGGCTCCCGCCGGGTTGACCGCGCCCACCGCGTCCACGATCCACTTGAGCGTGACCGGAACCCCGACGTTGGCGATCTTGGCAAGCAACAGGCAGCCCAGGGCCACGGCGATGCGGAGCTTGTGCTGAGCGAGGTACGGGGCGAGGAGCCGGACCGGGTTCGCGAGCGCCTGCCGCGTCGAGGTACTCACAGGGGGGTGGCCGTCAGTCGTGCCCGGTTGGCCGAGATGACGGCGTTCAAGTCGGACAGGCGCGCCGGTTTGACCAGGTAGGCATCCGCCCCCGCAAAGCGTCCCCGCAGCCGATCGACGACTCCGTCCCTCGCGGTCAGCATGATCATGAGGCGGGGCGAGGCGGTGCCCAGGCGGCGCAAGGCCCGGATCGTCTCCGGACCATTCATGCCCGGCATCGCGAAGTCGATCAGAGCAACGTCGAAGCGCTGCTTGCGGCACAGGGCGACGGCCTTCACGCCACTCTCCGCAGTGACGGCGCTGTGCTTGCTGCGCCGCAGGGCGTCCGCCACGGCTTCGCGCGAGAAATCCGAATCATCGATCACGAGGAAACGCAACAAGCTCACATCGACTGCGGTGTCGGCCGACGCCACCGTCATGGCATTCGACGGGGGCGCTGCCGCGCCTGCGGCCGGCCCGGCCAGAGCCTCCGCGCCGTCGGGCAGGGGCTTCTCGACGGTCGGCCTCTCCGCGGGCGGGGCGGCAGACCACCCGCCCGGGGGTGTCCAGCCGTCCCGGATGCGATTGAGGCCTTGGGCGAGCGAGAACAGCACCTGTGCGTCACGCGGCACCTGGTAGTAGTGCGCGTCCGGGAGGCAGCGCTCGACGATCACGATGCGGGGGCGCGTCTCGAGGCGGTCTGCGCGGGCGGCCGCTCCCGCCTCGGAGAAGGCATTGATGATCAGCAGATCGCCTTCGGAGTCGACCACACGGATGCGCTGCCCGGAGGCACTTGGACGCTCGAAGAACAGTCGCAGCCGGGCGGTGTCGAGGTCGCTGAAGCCGATCAGCTCGATGCGTTCGGCCGCGGGGGGCTCGCCCACCTCGGCAATCTCTGCGGTGTCAGACATTCCGGCGGATTTTAGGCGCCGGGCGAGCCTCGGTGGGCGTGTTCAGGCTCTCGGATAACGCACACCGAACAAGCCCATCAGTGCCCGGACGGCGCCGTAGGCGAACCATTCGAGGGCCCGCTGCAGGGTCGAACGGGCTTCCCAGCGGGCGGGACGGACCGTACGGCCGCCGCGGTCGGCGAGCGCCTCCAGGTCGCGCCGCAGCTCGGCAGCAAAGCCGGCATCGCGCACCACGACATTGGCCTCGCGCGCAAGCAGCAGGCTGAACGGATCGATGTTGGACGATCCGACCGTTGCCCAGTCATCATCCACCACCGCGACTTTCGCATGCAGGAAGCTCGTCTCGTACTCGATGATCTCCACGCCGCCGGCGAGCAATTGCCCGTACAGCGCGCGCGAAGCATGGTGAAGCAGCCAGAACTCGACCCGGCCCTGCAGCAGAAGCCGTACCCGCGCCCCGCGGGCCCGGGCGTCGAGCAGCGCGCGCCGGAAGCGTCGGCCGGGCAGGAAGTAGGCGCTCGCGATGATGACGTCTTCACGCGCCACGCGCAGCGCGGCGAGATAGGCAATCTCGATCGAGCGGCGAAAGCGGAAGTTGTCCCGCACGACCAGCTTGGCCTTGGTAGTGCCCGCCTGCGTCGTCTTTGCCTCGAGCGACCATGCGGGCAGGCCCTGCTGACCGAAGGCCACGAGCCGCTGGATGCGCCACAGGCGGTTGACGGCCTCGCAGAGCGGCCCGAGCAACGGTCCTTCGACGCGCACGGCAAAGTCCACGCGCGGCGGTGTGTGGCCGGGCGTGTTCATGTCATCGATCAGGTTGATGCCGCCGATGAAAGCGATGCGACCGTCGATCACGACGATCTTTCGGTGAAGCCGCCTCAGTCGCGTCCGGCGCAGGGTGAAGGGAAACAGATCCGGTCGGTAGAACACGAACAGGACGCCCGCGCGTTTCAACTGCTCGGCCAGTTCGCGCGTGCCGTAGGGGCGGGTGCCGAAGGCATCGATCACCACCCGCACATCGACGCCACGCGCCCGGGCGCTCGCGAGCCGAGCCGCGACTTCTCGCCCCACGGGATCGTTTGCGAAGATGTAGCTCTCGACGTAAAGACTTTCGCGCGCCGCGTCGATCGCCTTGCAAAGCGCCGGGAAGTACTCGCCGCCGTTACGGAGCAGGGCCACGCGGTGGCCGGGCAGGAGACCGTGCATGCACGGATTGTGTGTCTCGTGCGAGCGAGGTCAAGGGCGGGGACGCGAGCGGCGCCGCTTCGAAACGCTCATTCGGGACGATTGCGCATCCAGTCGGCCGTTTTCTGCATCTGGCTCATGAACCACGCGGCGGCCGTGGGATCGAGCGCGCGATCGGCGATGGCGCGCGACATGCAGGCAAGCCACTGGTCACGCTCGGCGGTGCCGATCGGAAAGGGCAGATGCCGCGCGCGGAGGCGCGGGTGCCCGAAGCGCTCGATGTAGTGATTGGGGCCACCGAGCCAGCCGCAGAGGAACCAAAAAAGCTTGTCGCGCGATCCCGAGAGATCCTCGGGGTGCAGTGCGCGGATGCCTGCGAACTCGGAGTCGAGTTCCATGTGGTCGTAGAAGGCATCGACCAGGGCGCGCACGCCTGGCTCGCCGCCCATGAGTTCGAAAGGGGACGACTGCATCATGAGGAAACGAGAAGGTTTCGAAACGTGCGCAGCATGCCGGCGGTTGCGCCCCAGATGTAGCGCTCGCGCCACGGGACGGCCCAGTACTCGCGCAGGCGTCCCTCGCGCCAGAGGCTGTCGCGCCGCCAATGTGCGTCGTCGAGCAGGTGCGCGAGCGGAATCTCGAACACGTCGGCCACTTCATGGGGGTCGGCGCGCCAGTGCTGCGCCGGGGTCGCCGCGACCACCGGCGTGATGTCGTAGGCGGTGATCGTGACATAGCGCGGCAGGACGCCCAGGATCTCGATCCGGCCGCCATCGGCACCGATCTCCTCGGTCGCTTCTCGAAGCGCCGCGGCCTCCGGGCTGCCGTCCTCGGCTTCCACCCGGCCGCCCGGCAGGCTGATCTGTCCTGCATGGTCGGCCAGGTGCGCGGTGCGCTGCGTGAGCACGAGCCGCGGTTGGCCGTCGCCGTGGTCGGCGAGCAGCATCATCACCGCCGCGGGCCTGAGCGTGCGCCCGAGGCGCGTATGGGCGACCAGGCGCTCGTCGCGCGTGCCGTCGCCATCGATGGCCTCGAGCGTGTCTGGCATCGACCGGAGCGCGGCACGGATGCGATCTAGACTCAGGGTCGAGTTCATGGCCGCGGTTGCCGATCACCCCTCACGCAGCACCTTCATCGGCGGCGTGTCGAGCACACCGCGCGTGCCCAGCCATCCTGCCACGAGCGTGAATGCGGCCGCGAGCACGAGGCCTGCGAGCCAGACCCCGGGCGAGGCGATGAATTCGACCTTGAGCGCGCGGGTGGCGAGCGCCCAGGTCAGACTCACTGCACCGATCACGCCGAGCAGCCCCGCGGTGATGCCCAGCGTAGCGAACTCGGCGAGCATGGCGCGCCGCACCTGGGCGCGTGAGCCGCCGAAACTGCGCATGACCGCCGTGTCATACCGTCGCTCGTCCTGGGTGGCGATGACCGCGGTGTAGAGCGTGAGCAGTCCTGCGAGCAGCGTGAAGCCAAAGACGAACTCGAGCGCGCTGGCGACTTGTGTCACGATCGAGCGCACGCGCTCGATGACCTCGGAGACGTCGATGGCCAGCACATTGGGCGCGGTGGTCACGATGTCTGAAAGCGTTTTCACATCGTCGGCGGGCAGGTGGAACGCCGTGATGTAGCTCTTGGGCAGGTCGGCGAGCATGCGCTCCGGCAGCAGTGCGAAGAAGTTGACGCGGAAACTGTCCCAGTCGACTTTGCGCAGACTCGTCACCCGGACCGTGAACTCGCGGCCGGCCGCATCGAAGGTCACGCGGTCGCCGAGAGCGAGGCCGAGCGTCTTGGCGATGCCGTCCTCGAGTGACATTTCATTGTCGCGCGCTGCAGTGAGCCAGCTTCCAGAGACGATCCGGTTGCCGTAGGGGAGGCTCGCGCTCGCCGACAGATTGAACTCGCGCTCCACGAGCCGCTTGGCGCGCTCGTCGCTGAAGTCACGCGCGGAGACCGGCCGCTCGTTGATGGTCACGAGCCGGGCCCGCACCATCGGAAAGAACTCGGCTTGCCGCCCGCGCTCGGCGAGAAGGGCGCGGAGTGGGTCGATCTGGTCGGCCTGGATGTTGATGAGGAAGCGGTTGGGCGCATCCGCTGGCAGCGACCTCTGCCATGCTGCGAAGAGATCGGTGCGCACGAAGCCGACGGTGATGAGGGTCATGACGCCCAGGCCCAGACAGGCGATCTGAACCGTGGTCGAAAGCCGCCGCCGGTCGAGATTGGCGAGGCCCATGCGCCAGTGTCTGAGCGGGCCGGCCGACTGGGCCAGCCGTCCGATCACGCTACGGACCAGCCAGAGGAGCACAAAGGCGAGCGCGCTCGCGGCCGCCACCAGGGCCACGAGGCCAAGCACGAAGACGAGCCCGGTCTGCCAATCCTGCGCCTGCAGCCAGACGACCGAGAGCACCGCAGCGGCGCCCGCGAGCGTGGCGCTCACGCCGCTGGCCGAAGGCGGAGGCAGTTCCCTGCGCAGCGCGCGCACCGGCGGGGCGCTCGCGAGGGCGACCAACGGGGGCAGGGCGAAGCCGAGAAGCAGGATCAGCCCCGTGGCGAAGGCGCGGACGAGCGGCCACGGCCCGGCCGGCGGCAACGTGCCACCAAAGAGCCCAGCGACCGTGACCGCGAGGGCCGCCTGCGCAAGCCAGGCGAGCGCGACGCCGATCAGGGAGGCGAGCGCAGCCAGCACCACGAGTTGCGCGAGGAAGTGCAGCAGGGTCTGCCGCTGCCCGGCACCGAGGGTCCGGAAGAGGGTCGCGGTGTCGAGTTCGCGCTTCAAGTACCGGCGGAGCGCGAGCACGATCGCCACCACCGCGAGGAAGACCGCAAAGCTTGCAGTGAGACCGAGAAACTGCTCGGAGCGCTCGAGCGTATTGCGCACCTCTGGCCGGAGCTCCCGGACGGTTTCCAGCCGCTGCCCCGGCCCGAGTCGGGGCTTGATCGCTACCTCGAATTCGGCCGCGCGCGGGCCGGCGATCTGAAGCCGCCAGGTCGCGCGGCTGCCCGGGCCCAGCAGGTCTGCGCGCTCGAGGTCGTCGCGGTGCATGAGCACCTTGGGCGCGGAGGAGAGGAAGTTGCCCGCAACCTCGGGTTCCTCGACGAAGATGCGGGCGATGCGCGGGCGGATGCGGCCGAGCTCAAGGTGATCGCCTTCGGCGAGCGCGAGGCGCAGCGCGAGCCGCTCGTCGATGAACACTTCTCCGGGGCTGGGGAGTTCGCGCGTCGGGATGCGCTCGGCGCGGCGGGCCGGGTCGTCCGTGGCTCGTCGCACGTCGATCGCGCCGCGGAGCGGATACGGCGCAACGACGGCCTTCACATCGGCGAGCGTGGCGGTGGCTGCCGCGCTCGTGGTTGCGTTGCCTGCAGCCCCGGCTGGCGCGGAGCGGGCCACCATGCTGCCGAAGCGGATCGATTCGGTGATGCTGAGCCCGTAGCGACGCGCCTCCTCGGCGAAGGTGGGCGGCAGCGGCCGGTCGCCCGCGATCATGGCATCCGCGCCAAGCAGGACGTTGGCCTGGTTCGCGAAGGCGGCCTTCACGCGGTCGGCAAACATGCCGATGGCCCCCACACTCGCCACCGCGATCGCGAGCGCGAGCACGAGGATGCGTGCCTCGGTCGTGCGCAGTTCGCGGCGGACGAAGTCGAGGATCAGGCCGGGGTTCATGCGCCAGCGCCAACGACGATTCGGCCGCGAGCGAGACGGATCACGGCGGCGCACCGCCCCGCGAGGTCCGGGTCGTGGGTCACGAGCACGAGCGTGGTTCCCTGTTCGCGGTTCAGGCGGAACATGAGTTCGACGATCTCGGCGCCGGTGTCCGTGTCGAGGTTGCCAGTGGGCTCATCGGCGAAGACGATGCGCGGGTTGCTCACGAAGGCGCGCGCGATCGCCACCCGTTGCTGCTCACCCCCCGAGAGCTGCTTTGGCAGATGCTCGAGTCGGGCCGAGAGGCCCACCCGCTCGAGCCAGGCCGCGGCGCGCTCGCGCGCATCCCGCACACCCGCGAGATCGAGCGGCAGCATCACGTTCTCGAGCGCGGTCAGCGCCGGCAGGAGCTGGAACGATTGAAAGACGAAGCCCACCGCGCCCTGACGGCGGCGGGCGAGTTCGTCCTCGGAGAGCGAGCTCACCGTCTCGCCGAACCAGCGAACCGTCCCGCGGTCGGGGCGGTCCAAACCCGCGAGAAGGCCCAGCAGAGTGGTCTTGCCCGAGCCGGAGGCGCCGACGATGGCCTGCGTCGAGCCTGCGGCCACGGTGAGCGAGACGTCCTCGAGAATGGTCAGCGAGCGATCGCCGAGCGAGACGACGCGCGTGAGTGCTTGGGCCTCGATCGCAGGCGCGCTCGAGTCGCGGGAGGCCGAGGGGCCGTCGATGGTCGCCGCAGGGAGAGGCATGTTCGGGGTGCGGTCTCGTGGGGCGATTCGGGTGAGCGCTAGCCGGCCTGCCGACCGGAGGTCGGCCGAGGGCCCGTTCATAGAATCGGGAGCAGAGACACACGGATGAGAAGGCATCACATTTTTCCTGATTCGAGACGCAGGCTCGCTCAACGGCCGAGCCGGCTTGCTCGTGCTTGGGCGGGTCTGCTCGCGCTCTGGTTTTTCGTCGGAGCGGCGTTCGCCGCGGGTGCGCCCACGGTGCTCATCCTCGGAGATTCCCTCTCGGCAGGCTACGGTTTGCCACGAGGGGAAGGTTGGGTCGATCTGCTCGAGAGAAAGCTTGCGGCCGAAAAAGTTTCCGCCCGCGTGGTGAATGCGAGCGTGAGCGGGGAAACCACGACGGGGGGACTGGCCCGCCTGCCGGCGCTACTGCGCGAGCACAAACCCCGCGTACTCGTGATCGAGTTGGGAGGCAATGACGGCCTGCGCGGCGCACCGCCCGAGGGCATCCGTGCCAATCTCGAGCGCATGGCCCGCATGGGCCGCGAGGCCGGAGCGCGCGTGCTGATCCTCGGCATGCGCATGCCGCCCAATTTCGGGCCCAGCTACACCGCGGCCTTCGAGCGCGCCTTCAGTGACGCGGCGCGGGCCGCGGGCAGCTCGCTCGTGCCTTTCTTTCTCGAGCGGCTGGGCACCGATCTCACCTACTTCCAGCCCGATCGCATCCATCCCACGGCGGCGGCGCAGCCCAAGATGCTCGAGACGGTCTGGCCAGCGCTCTCGAAGCTCCTGCGCGGATGAGCGGGGGCCGTGCGACTGTTCCGGCGAGCGATCTCGAGGCCTACCTCGATGGCCGGGATGTGATCGACGTGCGCTCGCCTGGCGAGTACGCCGAGGATTTCATCCCTGGAGCGGTAAATCATCCGATCCTCGACAACGAGGAGCGCGCCCTTGTCGGCACGATCAACAAGGAGATTTCGCCGTTTGAAGCCAAGCGGCGCGGGGCGGCGCTCGCGGCGCGCAACATGGCCGCGATGATCGAGGCGCACTTTCTCGACAAGCCGCGCGACTGGGCACCGCTCGTCTACTGCTGGCGCGGCGGCAAGCGCTCGGGGTTCGTCACCCACGTCCTGCGCGAAATCGGCTTTGGCGCCCTGCAGTTCGAGGGCGGCTACAAGGCCTACCGGCGGCGCGTGAATGATGATCTCGCGACCTGGCCCGCGCGTTTCCGCTTCATCACGCTCTGCGGGCTCACGGGCACGGGCAAGACGGCGCTCCTTTGCGCGCTCAGGGCCGCCGGGGCGCAGGTGCTCGATCTCGAAGGGCTCGCCAATCATCGCGGCTCGCTGCTCGGGGCGCGCGAAACGCCGCAGCCCACGCAGAAGCGCTTCGATTCGCTCGTCTGGGACGCGCTTCGCCGCTTCGATTCTGCGCGGCCGGTCTACGTCGAGAGCGAGAGCAAGAAGATCGGCAACGTGCAGATGCCGGATGCGCTACGCGCAGGGATGCAGCGCGGTGGCACGGTGTGGGTCGAGGTGCCGCTCGAGGCGCGCGTCGCGCACATCCGGAGCGAATACCCGCATCTCGTGGCCGACCCCGTCGGGCTCGTCGAGCGTCTCGAGCCGCTTCGCCCGCTCCTCGGTGGCGAGCGGCTCGCCCGCTGGCGTGCAATGGCCGCGGCGCGCGACGTCGATGGACTTTTCGCCGCGCTCATGGTCGAGCACTACGATCCGCTCTATTCGCGGACGATCCGAAGCAACTACCCAGGTCTCGATCATGGGCGGCAAGTCTCGCTCGAACGGGTCGAGGCGGATGCGCTCGCTCGGGCTGCACAGGCGATTCTCGCGGCCGAAGCGACCGCCTAGACGACGCGCGGGTCCTGCGGCGCAGTCATCGCGTGTCCCCCATCATGCGGGAAAATCGATGTCAGGCGAACACTTCATCGGGCGGAGACCATGCGCGTGACCTTCCGTCAGCTCCGTCTGTTCAAGGCGTTGGCCGAGCACGGCAGCGTGAGCCGCGCCGCGCGGGCCTGCCACGTCACGCAGCCGACGGCATCGATGCAATTGCGCGAGCCGCTTTGCGGCGAAGCGTCCCGCTGGAGCGCAGGGTTAGGCGTGAAGCGCATCGATGAACTCGTCTGGAGAAACGCCAGCCTGTTTGAGGCGTCCGACGAAAGTGCCGACTTTTATTGAGTAGGCAATAAACAACTGAACTTTTTACATGCCGTAGAGTCAGATTGGGCATGGACAAGATCGACTCCCGAACGCTGCCGGTGGATGCGCTCAACGAGCGCCGCCGGCGTGCGGTGAAGATGAGGCTTGAGGGCGCGAGCCTGAGGGACACGGCGGCGCAGTGCGAGATGTCGCGCACGACCGTGATTGCGGCGGTGAAGGCCTATGAGGC
>CALDYQ010000013.1 GCA_937944385.1 uncultured Burkholderiales bacterium
GCGTCGCTTTCCACGACATCGGCCTTTCAGGCCAACGCGAGCGACGTGGATGTGCAGGAGTTGTCGCATGTCACGGAGGAAGCAGAGGTCTACATCGAGGTCGGGCGACTCGATCAGGCCATCGCACTCCTCAAGTCGCACGTCGAGTCGCATGAGGGATCACGCCCCTCGCCCGCGCCCTGGCTCATGCTGCTCGACCTGTATCGCCGTACCGGTAATCGGGAGGCGTACGACGAGCTTGCCCCCCGGTTCCAGCAACGATTCAACGGCCGCATGCCGGCTTGGGACGACTACGGGCACGAGCTCGCGCTCGACGACGGTCTGGAGGCATTCCCTCACCTGGTATCCAGAATCTCGCGCGAGTGGCGAACCCAGCGCGCCCGTGATCTGCTCGAGGAACTGCTCTACGACAACCGCGGTGGGTCGCGTCTCGGCTTCAGTCTTGCGGCCTACCGCGACATTCTGCTGCTCATGCAGATACACGATGCAGTGATGTACTCGGGCACCGAGTTGCCCACGGTGCCCGATGCCAGCGGCGCGAACCCGGACGATGGCACGCCCAAATGGACGCTCGATCTCGATACCGTCGACAGCGGGGGCGACTCGAAGCTGGGTCAATGGCTTGATCGCCCAAAGGGCGGCTGACAGCGCACCTTCCCGGTTGCGCCCACTGCGCACCGTAGTCCGGATGCAGCCAACAAAGTCTTTCGTCTTGGCAAGAGCCAAGACAGACAGCTGAACCAACGTCACCAGCGCAATTGACCCAGCTGCCGGTATCGAGCCGGCCGGCAAGGCGACGAGCTACATCGGCGATGCCCGCACAGGGCGAAAAAAAGCGCACGCGAAGGTGCGCTTTTGGTTTCCAGCTCGGCTGATTGTCTTCTCTGGCACCTCATCGTGCCGGAGGTGCGGATGACTCAGTCGAGACGCATGACGAAGGGGATTTCGACCTCGGTCGGCGCGTCGGTCTGTTCTGTTCGGCACGATCCACTCGTGAGCGGATTCGCGAACGTCCGCTGGACGGCGTTGCGCATACTGGTCGGATTGACCTCCTTGACACGGACGTTCGAGAACGTGCCATCCGGATTGAGCGTGACCAGTACGGTGCCCTCGATCCGATCCACACCCGCGCGGTTCATGTCGCGCACCGGGGGCGAATCCGGGCGGCAGGCCGTGGGCAAGGCGTTCAGCGTCAGCCGGTTGATGGAGGGGCGCGGAGGAGGCGGCGCGGGAGGTGCAGGCGGTGCCGGCGGTGCTGGAGGTGCTGGAGGTGCGGGCGGCACCGGGGGCGCGATCTTGTACTCCTCCTTGGGAGGCTCGGGCGACGGCGCCACCGTGATCGCCGGTGCAGGCGGAGCCTGCACCTGAACCTCAACCTGCGGCACGAAGGGTGGCGGCGGCGCCGACTGCGGGGGCGGCGGCACCATTTGCTTCGGCGGCGGCGGGGGGGGCGGGGGAGGCGGCGGGGGGGGCGGCGGAGGTGGTGGCTTGATCTCTTCGAGGATCTTCGCTTCCAGCGGCTTCTTGATGACCTCGATCGCCTTCTTGCCAAGACCGGTGACCAGCGCGTAGACGATCAGCGCGTGGAGAGCAAGCACGACCATCACGGCGATGACGCGCTTGTTCGATTCACCCGGGTTGTACGTGTACTGCATGCCCGGCGCCCCTACAGGAACTGCTCGTGCCCGAGGATGCCCATCTTGACGAGGCCCAGGCGCTGCGAGTTGGCCATGACGAAGGCGACCGTCGCGTAGTTGGCATTCTTGTCCGGCCGGATGTGGATCTCCGGCTGCACCTCCTGCCGTGATGCGGCCTGCATCTTGGCAATGAGGGTATTGCGATCGTGCACCAGTTCGCCGTTCCAGTAGACCTGACTCTGCGCGTCGATGTCGATCTTCACGACCTCCGGCTCGACCGGCGGCTTGATCTGGCTCGGCGGCGGCATGTTCATGTTGATCGAGTGCAACTGCACCGGGATCGTGATGATGAGCATGATCAAGAGGACGAGCATGACGTCGATGAGCGGCGTCGTGTTCATCTCCACCATCGGTTCCGGCTCATTCCCGGATGAGTTTCCGACTGACATTCCCATGGTGATCGCTCCTACTGGCCTTTCGGCGCCGGTTCCGTGAGGAAGGCAACCTTCTGGATGCCGGCCTGGCGAACGGCCAGCACGACCGGCCCCACACCGCTCCACGAGCCCCCCATGTCACCCCGGATGTGCACCTCGGGCTGCTCTTTGAGCACGGCGAACTTCTTGAGTCGCTCGGTCAGGTCGCGCTGATCCCGGATGGGGGTATCCCACATGTAGATCTTCCCCTCACGCGAGACCGAAATGATGATGTTCTCCGGTTTCGATTCCCGGACCTGGATGTCTTCCTTCGGCAGTTCGACCTTGACTGACGTGGTCACTACTGGGATGGTGATCAGGAAGATGATCAGAAGCACGAGCATCACGTCGACCAGCGGCGTCGTGTTGATCGTGCTGTTCATGGCGTCTTCGCCGTCAGCGGGTCCGACATTCATTCCCATAGGGCACCTCTTTTGAAGTCAGTGCTGGCGCATCATGCGACTCGTGGTCGCACGGTGCGTTCGCCAAATGAATCGAGCGGACTTACTTCTTTGCAGCAGAAGCGATCAGCACGGAGTGAAGGTCCGAGCCGAAGCCGCGCACCCTCTCCATGGTCGTCTTGTTCTTGCGCACGATGTAGTTGTAGGCAAGCACGGCAGGCACAGCGACGGCCAGGCCGATCGCCGTCATGATGAGCGCCTCGCCGACGGGGCCCGCCACCTTGTCGATGGAGGCCTGGCCGGACACACCGATCTTCACGAGTGCGTGGTAAATGCCCCACACCGTGCCGAACAGTCCGACGAACGGTGCGGTGGAACCTACCGAGGCGAGGAAGGCGAGACCGTTCTGGAGGTTGCTCTGGACGGCATCGACGGCGCGCTGGATCGACTGCGTCACCCAGTCAGAGAAGCCGATCTGACCCAGCAGTCCCTGGTGCTTCTTGGTGGCCTCGATGCCGGCTTCGGCGATGAACCGGAAGGGGCTTTGCTCCTTGAGCGAGGCCAAGCCGGCGTTTAGGTCGGCGGCGCCCCAGAACTCCTGATCCACCTGCTTCGCCTGCCGGGCGATCTTGTTCAACTCAACCAGCTTGGCCACGAGGATGTACCACGTGCCAATCGACATGAAGACGAGAATCAGCAGCGTGGCCTTGGCCACCATGTCCGATTGTTCCCAGAGCGCCTTCAGGCCGTAGGGGTTGTCGACTGTGGCCGTATTGCCCGCGGTGGGGGACTTCGGCGCCTCGGGCGCTGGCGCGGCGGGGGCAGCCGGAGGGGTGCCTGGCGCCTGTGCGGCAGCGGGCGCCTGGGCCAGGGCAGCCGTCGGCACGGCGACGGAAGACAAAAGGGTCGCTGCGGCCACCAGAGAGGCGATGAAACGTTTCATGAGGGGAGTGCGCTGGTTTGGTTGAACGACGGAAGCGCGGTAGAGCTTCCTCCTAGCGGGTGCATGAGTGCCGGGTGGGCGTGAGCACCGATGAAATGGATTATGTCCCACGCCTGTCGTTTCTTACGCCCAGATGACAGCTCAAGATCGACCTGCATGAAAACATGCGCGCCCGAAGGCGCGCTTGGGTCGCTGCGTGACAGCGAGAGCTGGACGCCTTGTCCACGCGCACGATTGATCAGCGGAACTTGTACTCGAGGCGAATCGAGTAGAAACGGCCCATGACATCGCCCCACGATGGGTTGTAGCCCGCGTTCGCGCCGCTGGACTCATCGTTGAAGCGCGGAGCGCTGTCGAGGAGGTTGTTTACCCCGAAGCGAATCTTGAGGTTGCGAATCCCGGTGTAGGTCACCCCAAGGTTCCAGATCTCGAACGCGCCGATCTTGCGGTTGCTGCCAAGGCCGCCTTGCTGGCCGACAGCGTAGCCGCCGAGCGCCACTTCCCATGGCCCGCGCGTCCACTCGAAGTCCCAGGAACCGCGGTACTCGGGCTGGTTGTACGTGCCGTTGTACTCCTGGGTCGCGAACACGCCGTCATCGCCCAGGGTCGTGAACTTGTAGCTGCCGATGTAGCCCAGCCCAAGCTTCGTGGTGAGCTTGCCTGCGCTGCCGAGATCGGTGCGCATCGTAGTCTCGAGATCGATCCCCCAGGTCTTGGTCTTGTTCAGCTGCACGGGGACCACGTTGACCTGGACGATTCGTCCCGCGGCGTCACGAACGACAATGTTCGGATCCGTCGGGAATGCATTGATCAGGGTCTGCACCGTGCCCAGGTTGCCGATCTCATCCTTGCGATCGATCTTCCAAGCGTCGACGGTGACGTTCCAGTTGCGGCTGATGTCCCAGACCACACCGAAGTTGAGTGCGGTCGACTTCTCCCCTTTCAGGTTGGGATTGCCTGACTGCACCGTGCGAACGTCGAGCACGCAGTCGGTGTTGTCTTCGTTGAAGACGGGGCACTTCACCGGATCCTGAAGGCCGAACGAGAACGAGGTCTGCTGCGCGGGCGAGGTTTCGAACAGCGACGGCGCGCGGAACGCGTTCGACGCCGTTGCGCGAATCACGAGATCGGCCGTCGGCTGGAAGCGCAGACCCACCTTTGGCGAAGTCGCGTCGAACTTGCCATTGCCGGTGTAGCGGTCATAGCGAACGGCCACGTTCGCTTCGAGCGTCTTGGTGATCGGTGCGTTCAACTCGGTGTAGAGCGCCGAGACGCGACGGCTGCCGAACGCCTGCGCTGCGCTGATGGCCAAGGTATCGCCGGTCTGTAGCTGGATGTCCGGAATGTCGGACACCTTCTCACGCCGCGACTCGCCGCCGACCGCAATGGCCAACGGCCCACCGGCCAGTTGCATGATCTCGCGCGACGCTTTCAGGTCGAAGCCGTCGAGCGTGGAACGCCCCTGACGCAGCGAGTTGTGACGGAGGTAATCCGCCACGCCCGGGCGGTTCGCCGCGGGATTGACGAAGTTGTAGTAACCGTATTGCGCAAAGGCCGCCGGACACTTGGCGAGCTCGTTGCGGAAGTAAGCTGCATATGAAGGGTTGGCCGCAAAGATCTGCGCGAGTGTCCCCAAGCCAAGCGGGTTGCCGCCTGCGGCGTACGATGCGGCCGCCTCCGGGTTCATCAGGCACATCAAACGCGAATTGAGCGCGTTGTTGATGGCCATGTTGTCGATCTTGATCCGGTTGTAGTTGGCACCCGCTTCCCAGTCCCAGCCGGCCGTCGTGCCCTTCAGGCCGATGACGCCGCGCGTGGTGTCGCTCTTGCCGTCGTCGCCACGATTGCCGACATCGCCAAAGCGGTAGCGCACCTCGGCATCGTTGGTGAAGGGATTCGCCGGTGAACCGGCCGGAATGTAGTAGGTGCCGATGAAGACGTCATCGGTCGTTCCTGCCGGCCAGCCCGTGGTGCGGTACTGGTTGCGGGTGAACATGCCTTCGGCGAACGCCGTGATACCAGGCGTCACGGCGAAGGACAGACGCCCGAACAGACCCGACTTGTCGGACTCGGGCAGCAGAGATCCGAGCTGAGCTCGGTCATAGCGACAGAGTCCACCACGCAGGCTGTTGCCGCCGCGCTGCTCCGCCGGGCCACAGGTACCGCCAACGTTCGGGTTGATTCGACCGGTGTAATCTGATTGGTCCGGCTCATACTCGAGGATATTCCCAGGCAGACCATAGCTCGAGCGGCGATCTGCGCCGCCGCGCGGACGCAGGTCCTCCGTGCGCGAAAACCAGCGGTCCTTCGAGAAGAGCTGATCGCGCGTGCTGATGTTGCCCGACAGGAAGAGGTTGAACCGGTCGCGTGACAGGTTGCCATAGCCGGCGGCGAAGTTGGCCCCGTAGCTGTTGCCATCGCCGCGCTCGGAGACGCCCGCGGCCGCGCCGAGTTCAACGCCAGTGAAATCCTGCCGCATGATGATGTTCACCACGCCAGCAACGGCATCGGCTCCATAGACTGCCGAAGCGCCGTCCTTGAGCACTTCAATGCGCTCGACCGCAGAGAGCGGAATACTGTTGATGTCGTTGAAGCCCTGCGAGCCGCTCGACAGTTGCTGCGCGAACGGGTAGGTCGGCAGACGGCGGCCGTTGAGTAGCACGAGCGTCGAGTTGAAACCGAGACCGCGCAGGTTGAGCGAGCCACCGCCCGGCGCGAAGCCATTGGTGATCCGGTCATCAAGCGCCCAGCCTGCACCTGTGATGCGTTGCAGGACGTCATTGACGGACTGAGCCCCCGAGCGTTCGATCTCGGCCCGCGTGAGCACCTGAACCGGTGACGCCGTCTCGGCATCCGCCCGCTTGATGTTCGACCCGGTGACTTCGATCTTTTCAACCCGCTGCTGTGCCAGAGCTCCGCTCATGAGCACCGACGCCGCGAGCGCGTTGATGACCGCCACGGCGATTTGCTTGCGTTTCAAACCCATCCTCGACTCCCCCGACTCACTGCGTGGTTGCTGATATCGTCATTTTGCCGAAACATAGGCATGTCGCAGAGCGTTTGATTCCGCCAATCCGACGATCGCGGACAGACGCGGCAGCGAGGACACAGCGACCGTCCAAAACCAAGGCGATGATGGCGCAGCAAGCGGGTCGCGGTTCGTGACTCGTGTTTCGCCGCAGCCTCCCGCGACGGGTCGCATGGGGACTGCCCCGAGGACGGCTGGCACGAATCGGCCGTTATGCTCCGTCCTGTTTGCTCGAGGAAGCCATCTGGATATCCGTCATGCTGAAATCCTTGAATCTCGTCACCGGTGCGGCCGCGTTCGCCTTCGTCCTGGTTGCGGCCACCGTCGCGCCGCCTGCGCTCCGAGCCCAGCCCATCTCGGTCGAGGACATCTGGAAGCCGGCGACCATCTCGGACGTCACCATTTCGCCCAATGGCAAATACTTTGCCGCCACTGCGCCAGTCAAGGGTCGTCGTAATCTCGTCGTCATCGATCTCGAGACCCGCAAAGGTCAAGCGCTCACGTCGCTCGAGGAGTTTGACGTCCTCAGCCCCCGCTGGGTCGGCAACGACCGCCTCGTCTTCACGCTCGGGCAGGCCAACTCGCCCACGGGTCCGGATCAGTTCGATGGGGGTGGTCTGTTCGTCGTCAACCGGGACGGCACGGGCGCGCGCGTGCTCTCGCCCACGCGACGTGAGACACGCAACCGTAACCAGCGTTACCGACGTCTTTCCTACTACCGGAGCATTCCGGGCAATACGGACGAAATCATCGCCTCAGGCAACCTCGATGATGCGCAGTCGATCGACCTGTACCGGCTCAATCTGAACACCGGCCGAACCACGCTCCTGACCGCTGGTCGCCCAGCCGACCGGACGTTCGACTGGCTGTTGGACTCCAAGTTGGTTCCGCGCGTGGTCAAGGCGTACGACAAAGACCGGCCGTCCTACACGGTGTATTACCGGGCTGGGCCAGAAACACCGTGGACCGAGCTCGCCCAGGTGGATCAGACGAAGCCACCGGTGTTCGTGCCGCTTGCCTTCGAGGCCGACGAACAGATGATGCAGGTTGCAACCAACCAGGGCCGGGATACCGTCGCGGTCTACCGGTACGACCCCAACAAAAAGCAACTCGGTGAACTGATCGCCCAGCACCCGCGCTTCGACATGGGTGCAGACGCGAGCGGTGACGTCGTGGCGGGTGTACTGACCGAGCCAAGAACCAACCGCATTCTGGGTTACCAGGTCGATGCCGAAAAGCCCGAAACAGTCTGGATCGACGAAACCTACGCCCGCCTGCAACGCATGCTCGACGGCGCACTACCGGGCACCAAGAACACCTTCGCACGGACTCCGGACGGCAAGCGCTTCCTCGTCGCCGCATTCTCGGACGTCAAGCCCACGCGCTGGTATCTGTTCGACGAAGAAAAGAAGACACTCGAGGAGATCGCGGTGTCGCGCCCCTGGCTCGACGGCAAGCTGGTGGAACAGCGCCCATTCGTCTTCAAGAGCCGCGACGGCATCGAGATGACGGGCTACTACTTCCTGCCCAAAGATTACAAGCCGGGCACGCGCCTGCCCACGATCGTGCACATCCACGGCGGTCCCTCGGTACGTGCTGACCGCTGGGGTGGCGGATTTGGCTACATCGAGGGCCAGTTGTTTGCCTCACGCGGCTACGCGGTCGTCGTGCCGAACTTCCGCATCACCCCGGGCATGGGAGCAAAGAAGTACTACTCCGGATTCGGCACGATGGGTCGGCAGATGTCGGATGACCATGAGGACGCACTCAAGTGGGCAGTCGAGCAGGGCTTCGCGGATCCGAAGCGCGCTTGCATTTCGGGGGCGAGCTACGGCGGCTATGCGGCGCTTTGGGCCCCAGTGCGCACCCCGAATGCCTTCAAGTGCGCAGTGGCTGGGCTGCCGGTGACCGACCTGCCCTTCCAACTCACGAGCACCGAGACCGACTTCGTCGGAAGTGATGCTGCACTCAACTTTTGGCGTGCCATCCTCGGCACGAACGACTTCAACTCGCAGCTTTCACGAGACCTCTCGCCGATCAACCACGCAGACAAGATCAAGATTCCCATCTTCATGTACGCCGGTCGCGATGACGTGCGCACGCCAGCGCGGCAGGCTGACCGGATGGCTGCGGCGCTCGAGCGCGCTGGCAACAAGCCCAAGGGCTATTTCGTGGCCGAGAAAGAGGGTCACGGCTTCGGCAAGCTCGAGAACAACGTGGCGCTTTACACGCAGATCCTCAAGTTTCTCGAGGAGCACCTGGCAAAGTAAGGGCAACGCATCCGAGCACGACAAAGGCGGCCTGCGGGCCGCCTTTGTCATTCGCTCGCCGCCGGGCCGTGGATCAGGCGGTGAACCACCCCGTGATTGACAACCGCGGCCCGCGGGCAAAGGGGACGCTTCCCGCCAGGGTGAAGTTGACACAGCGCACGGGAAGAGATCGGGCGAGTTCAACATCGGATAACCCTGGCTCGGCTCGCATTCGCAGTCCGGGCACGGCGGGACAGAGAGGAAAAACGGGCCCGAAGGCCCGTTTGGCGCAACAACCGCGGTCTTGCAATCAGCGGAAGTTGTACTCGAGGTTCACGCGATAGCGGCGACCGCGCGGGTCGTGCTGCGTGAAGTCATACAGGAACGTGCCGGACGCACCCGGATCATACGGCGGCTTCTTGTTCATCAGGTTGACGACCGAGCCGCTGACCTCGAGACGCGGACTGAAGCGGTACGCGCCGAAGAGGTCGAAATACGTCCGCGAACCGACCTTCGCACCATACACACCGGTCTGGAAGCGCGGGTCCTGAGACGTGAAGTAGGAGCCGGGCAGCGAGGCCTGCACGAATCGATGAATGTAGCGCGTGGTGAAGGTGGCACGCCACGGCCCTTGATCGTAGTTGACCGTGAGGCTTCCACGAACCCGCGGCAGTGAGCCATAGCTGTTGCTGCCGGCCACCTCTTCGCCCTCGACCTTGTAGCTCGTGATGTAGGACGCACTTACATTGACGCCGAACCGACCGAGGCTGGTGCTGAAGCGGTAGCGAGCATCAACGTCGACACCGGTTGTACGAATCGAGTCAAGGTTCACATAGTTGGTCGCGACCGAAACGACCTGCCCTGTATCGGGATCGCGCGTGACGATACCGACGGGACGACCGTTGATGATGCCGTTATTGTTGACAATCGTCTGGAAGCCATAGCTCGAGACGATGTCGCGCCATTTCAGGTCATACCAGTCAAGGCTCACGTTGAAGTCCCGCGTGGGCTCGAGCACGACACCGATCGTTGCGCTCTTCGACTTCTCCGCCGTAAGCGTGGGATTGCCCGCGAACACACCGGAGATCTGGCGGCTCACCCCATCGAGCGGATCGATGACCGAAGTGAAGAACGTGGCCACCGACGGAGAGATCTCCTGAAGCGTCGGCGCGCGGAAGCCCTCACCGTAGTTGGCGCGGAAGAGGATGGCCGAGGTCGGCGTCCACTTGATGCCCGCCTTCGGCACGGTCGAGTTGCCATAGTCGCTGTAGCGGTCATGACGCACAGCGAGTTGTGCTTCGAGTGTCTTGAGAATTGGAACAGACGCCTCGGCAAACACCGCAACGTTATTGCGCGATGCGTCGGTAGCGGTGATGCCCTGCCCAAGGATCAGACCTTGACGGGCGAGCGTGTCGGGCACGTCGGCCACTTTTTCGGAGCGGTACTCGGCACCGAGAGCGAGGCCGAGCGGACCCGCCGGAAGCTGCGCCAATTCAGTCGAAAGCTTGGTGTCCACCAGCGTCAGCGTGGACGTTGCTTTGCGGGCGAAGTTGGCACGCATGCGGTCACGATCGGCTGCCGAGTTGGTGGTGACATCGTTCAGGTTGTAGGAGGACCCCGCACTCGTCGGAAACGGCGGGAAGGGACCGGTACCCACGCCGAAGAGACCACTCACGCCGTCGATCCGCAGACGGTTGAGGAAGAATGCCTCGACCTCGTTGCGCGAATATCCGACCGCCGTCTCACCGTCCCAACCGCCGATCGTGTACTTGACACCGGCCAACGCACGCAGCGTGTCCGAGGTGATGTCGGTATCACGCGTGCCCATGTCCTGCAGCACACCCACATACCGCGCATTGGTGCTAAACGGGTTGCCCGCCACACCCGGGGCGAAGTTGATGTTGTAGGTGAACGGCCGCAGCCCGAGCACCGTGTTGGTCAGACCCGTCGTGCCGGCAAAGAACGGCGACTGGAACTTCTGGTAGCTCGACACACGCGAGAACCCCAGCTCGGCGAATCCCGTCAGGTTCGGCGAGAGCTGCAGGGTGCCACGGGTCATGGCGCCAATCCGCTCGGTCCCGGGCATCGCGGTGAACTGGCTGTTGAAGTCCTGCGCGCAGAACGTGTTACCCGGAATGTTCCATGCCGTGTTGCCGAGCGGAGCAGCGATGAGACCACGAGCAACGGCGGTCGGGCCGTCGATGATCTCCCCCGGGCAGCTGGCCGTGGCGCGGAAGTTGGCTGTCAACGCGCCAGTTGCTGAAAGCTGACGCCAGGTGCCGCCGGCCAGCAGCGACTGGAAGTTCCGGCCGCCGCCTTCGCCGCGATAGTCGCGCGTCTTACCGAACGGCGTCTCGTCCAGCATGATGAGGTCGCGCTTGAAGTACTCGGCGACACCGAGCACGTTGAAGCCATCGCGGGCGACATTGCCCGTCCCTAGCGTAGCCACTGCGCGGTACTCGCCGTTCTTGGCGCCGTAGCCGCCGGAGACCAAAGCCTCGGCACCCTGGTAGTCCTTGCGCAGAATGATGTTGACCACACCGGCGATCGCGTCCGAGCCGTAGATGGCGGAGGCACCGTCCTTGAGCACCTCGACCCGCTCGATGGCCGACGCCGGGATGGAGTTCAGGTCGACGAAGCTGTCCTGCAAGTTCTGCGCAAAGCCGTAGCCTGCCGTCCGGCGGCCGTTGAGCAGCACGAGGGTGGCCTTTTGACCCAGGCCGCGCAGCGAGATGCCCGACGCGCCCGGCGCGAAGCTGTTGGTGAAGCTCTCGCTATAGCTGTTGCCGGAGTTGATGGAAATCTCGCGCAGCACCTCAGCCACCGTGACCTGACCCGAGCGCTCGATCTGCTCCCGGGTGATGATCTCGATCGGCGCCACGGTCTCGGTGTCGGTCCGCTTGATGTTCGTGCCGGTCACTTCGACTTTTTCGACACGCTGCGACTGCTGCTGTTGCTGCGCCCAGGCGCCGGTTGCGAAGAGCGCAGCAGTCACTGCGATTGCAACTTGGGTTCGTTTCATCATGTGCTTTGTCCCACGAGTGGTGAAAAGAGGTGGCATTGCTGCCGCATTCTCGATTGTTGCAGGACGGCGACAGGTTTCGCAGCGGCGCGAAGCGCGTCGAACCTCGCAGAAAGCGCAAGCTCGCATTGAAGACGCAGAGGATTGCGTTTGGGGCGAAATCCGCAACCCATTGAAAGGACGAGTCTTTCCTACAAGACCCCCGTCGGTAGCGGTCAAGGCTCGAGCTTCAGGATTCTTCTGAATCCTCTCGCAATTCAGGTTACAGCTTTCGGCTGTAAGCGTCTATTTACCGAGCTTAGCAGCTGATTCGATTTAAAGTCGACTTTCTTCACTATCACCCGCAAAGCCTAATCTATACGTCGCTTTATGGAAAAGCTGACTGGCCGGGCGTTGCAGTCGAACAACACTTGGGCGCGAGACCGAAGGCCAAAAAAAGCCCGGCCGAGGCCGGGCTTTTCCGCGCGCCGATAGCGCAGGTCAGAACTTGTAGCGGAGGCTGCCGTAGTAGTAGGCGCCGCGCGGGTTGTGCACTGATGCAGCGTAGCCGTACCAGTTCTCGTTCGAGAACGGCGGCTTGTTGTTGGTGATGTTCAGTCCGCCCAAGGACAGAGTCAGGTTCTTGAACCCGGTGTAGCGGATCTGCGCGTCGATCGTCATGTGGTTGCCGATACGCTGCTCGACACCGCCCACGGACCGGAAGTCCGCGAATCCAGCGATTGTGTTGAACGCCGTCGTCACGCCCCAGGAGCCGCGCGTCCAGGCCACGCTCATCGTGTGGCGCCAGCGCGGGAACTCGTAGGTGTCGACGAGTTCGGTCAGCGCCTGCCCCGGGTTGATCTGCCGCTTGAGCTCGATCATGTAGGTGTAGGCGTTGACGATCTCCAGCTTGCCCATGCCGCCGAGCGAGAAGTTCGTGCGCAGATCGACATCGATACCGCTCGTCTTCTGCTGCGAGGCGTTGAAGAACGTGCGGATGATGCCGGGCTGCAGGTCGCCCGAAACACCGCGCAACGCAGCGCGCGCGTTGGCCGCGATGTCGTCTGCCGTGCGGGTGCCGCGGATCACGGCACCCGGGAAGAGCTCTTCGTTCGCAAGGATGAAGCCCGCCGTCGGCGCGAGGATCCGGTTCTTGTGCTCGATGTTGTAGTAGTCCACCCCGAGCGAGAGGTCGCGGTTCGGTTCGATCACGAAGCCGAGCGAGTAACTCTTCGACTTCTCGGGAGCCAGCGCGCTATTGCCGAGGAAGATCGAACGAACCTGCGCGGCCACGCCGTTGCCGGTGGCACCGCACACCGCGACGGTGCGCGGATCGGTCGCGCCGAGTCCCGCCTGGTAGTCACGGCAGCGCGGGGTATCCGCCACGCTCGGGAACGAGGTCGACTCACCGAGGTAGAGTTCGGCGAGGGACGGCGCACGGAAGCCTTCGGCGTAACCGCCGCGGGCGAGGAACATGCTGTTCGGCCGCCATGACAGCGAGAACTTGGGCGTGGTCGCGTTGCCGAAATCCGAGTAGCGGTCGTTGCGCACCGCGATCTGGCTTTCGATGCCCTTGGCGAACGGCAGCGACAGTTCCGCGTAGATCGAGTTCAGGTCACGTCCACCGCGGACCGCCGTGCCGCCGGAACCCGACACCGTCACCCGGTTCGGATTGGTCAGTGCCACACGGGGATCCGGATCATCCCGAATGTTTTCCTTGCGGTACTCGTAGCCGACCGCGATCGCGGCGTTGCCACCTGCGAGCGCGAACAGGTCGCGGTTGGCCTTGATGTCACCGCCCTCGACCTTCGACACCCCGGTGCGCACCGGGCTGATCTTGATGGCGTCCAGCATGCCTGCGGGGTTGCTGCTCGGGTTCAGGACCGAGTAGCGACGACCGACGAAGCCAGCGAGTGTGCCCGCCATGGCCTCGGTCGCGCGCTCCTGGATGATGTAGTTGAAGCCGGTGTTCGTCGTGTCGCTGCGACCGAAGTTGGCCGCCGCTTCGATGTCCCAGCCGGCGGCCGTGCCTTTGACGCCCGCGACGATGCGGGTGGTTTCGGATTCCAGCGAGTTCAGGCGGCGACCGGCCTCGATGAAGCGATAGCCGACCGCCGTGAAGGTTGAACCCTCCGGGCGATCCGGGTGGCCGGCCGCAGCAAATGCGGCCGGCGTCGGGGCAGCACTCGTGTCGGTTTCGTTCCGGTTGAACATGACTTCGCCGAACAGCGTCCAGTTCGGCGAGAGCTGGAAGGTGGCGGCGCCGAAGGCACCGATCCGCTGCGTGTCGGGGATCAGATTGTTGTCCGGCGCGAAGTCATACGCGCACACCGTGCCGCCGCCGCCGACACCCAAGCTCGCCGCCGACACCACGCGGTCCGCAGGGCAGTTGGTGAAAGCCGCGTTCGGGTTGCCGCCGCCGAACCAATACCCCGGATTACCGGTGGGCGAGCGGAAGTCGAGACCGCCGCGACCCGCACCGCGCGCGCGCTGGTCAGGGCTCCGCGAGAAGTCACGCTGCTGGGAGTTGATCTTGTCCCGCTTGTAGTAGTCGATCGTGCCCATGACGTTGAAGCGGTCACGTGCGAGGTTGCCGTAGCCCGCAGCAATGGCCGCTCGGGTCTCGCCGCCGCCACCGTCCTTCGAGTCACCGTAGGAGGCCGAAAGCTCGACGCCCCGGAAGTCCTTGCGCAGGATGATGTTGATCACCCCGGCGATCGCGTCCGAGCCGTAGATCGCGGACGCACCGTCCTTGAGCACTTCGATCCGCTCGATGGCCGAAACCGGGATCGAGTTCAGGTCGACGAAGTTCTCGTTGATGTTCTGGGCAAAACCGTAGTTGGCGACCCGGCGACCGTTCAAGAGCACGAGGGTGGTGTTTGCGCCCAGACCGCGCAGAGAGACGGCGGCCGTGCCTGGCGCGAACGTGTTGCCGGCGCCAGTCGACTCGCTGAATGAACCGCCGCTCACGACCGTGAGGGTCGACAGCAATTCGTTGACTGTGGACTTGCCCGAGTTCTGGATGTCCTCGCGCTTGATGATGACGACGGGCAGCGGGCCTTCGGCGTCGATGCGCTTGATGTTGGAGCCGGTGACTTCGATGCGCTCGACACGCTGGGTGTCCTGCGCGAAGGCGCCGGTGGCAACGATTGCCGCTAGAACGGCAACCGCGATCGGTTTCATGTGGGTCATCGTGACTCCCCGGTGAATGTGAAAGAAAAAAGGCTCTTTGAGCCCATGGCACGATTCTTTCTCGGAATTCGTCGCGCGGACGGCACCGCAGCAGCGGGGCGAGGGTCGAGCGCGCGGACGCCGGACGGGTCATCGTCACGAAACGACGCCAACCCATTGATCGGACTAAGACTTTCTCGGCCTGTCGCGAGATGCTCAGCGCCCGCGAGGCAAACTCGGGATTTCCCTAGGGCTGTTGCGCGCGTGGTACAGACCGGCAGCCAGCCAACGAACGCATCGCTGCAGGCAGTCGGCGCACCCCGGGGCCGAGGATCACGCGTGCGCCGCGGCCCCCGGGATGCCTCTCGGGATCGAGTCGAGCAGCTTTTTCGTGTACGGATCCTTCGGCGACGCATAGAGCGTGTCCGAGTCGGCGTGCTCCACCACCTCGCCTTGATTCATGACCATGACCTCGTCGCTCATGTACTTGACGACCGCGAGATCGTGGGAGATGAAGATGTAGGAGAGCCCGAACTCGTCCTGCAGATCCTGCAGCAGGTTCAGCACCTGGGCCTGCACCGAGACATCGAGCGCCGAGACAGATTCATCGCAGATCAGGATGTCCGGCCGCATGGTCAGACAGCGTGCAATCGCGATGCGCTGCCGCTGCCCGCCCGAGAACTCGTGCGGATACTTGTAGAAGCTCATCTCGGGCAGCCCGACCTTGGCCAGGAGCTCGAAGACCAGCTTCGCCCGGCTCTGCGCGTCACCACCCTCACCGTGAACGATCAGCGGCTCCATGATGATCTGCCCGACCGTCATGCGTGGATTGAGCGAGGCGTAGGGGTTCTGGAAGATGATCTGGATGCGCTTCTTGTAGGGGAGGAACTCGCGCTCGGAGAGGGCGAGGATGTTCTTGCCGTCGAACCACGCCTCGCCCGAGGTCGCCTCGTGCAGCCGCATGAGCGTGAGGCCCACGGTCGTCTTGCCCGAACCCGACTCACCGACGAGTCCGAGGGTCTTGCCCTTGCGCAGCTTGAAGGAGACGTTCTTGACGGCGTGGAAGGTCTTCTTGCCGAACAGACCTTCCCGCGCGTAGAAGTCCTTGCACAGGTTCTTGACTTCGAGCACCACGGGGTCGCTCTCGCTCACGCCGCGCGTGCGGGTCTCGCTCCTCATCACGTGGCCGCGCCCGGCCATGAAGTCATCGATCACGGGTAGACGCTTCGGGCGCGAATCCACCACGGGCCGACAGGCGAGGAGCGCCTGCGTGTAACTGTCGGCGGGGTTGGCGAAGACGGCGCGCGTCTCGCCCTGCTCCCGGATCTCCCCGTGGCGCATCACCACCACGCGATCGGCGATGTCGCCGACGACGGCGAGGTCATGCGTGATGAAGAGCACGCTCATGCCGTGCTTCTTCTGCAGTTCCGCGATCAGGTCGAGGATCTGCTTCTGGATGGTCACGTCGAGCGCGGTGGTCGGCTCGTCGGCGATCAGGAGCTTCGGCTCACAGGCAATCGCCATGGCGATCATCACGCGCTGCTGCTGACCGCCCGACATCTGGTGCGGGTAGTAGCGGATGCGCAATTCCGGCTCGGGGATGCCGACCTCGCGCAAGAGCTCCACCGCACGCTGCTCGGCGGCCGTGCCCGTCATGCCCTTGTGCTCGCGCAGGACCTCGCCGATCTGGTAGCCCACGGTGAACACCGGGTTGAGCGACGACATCGGCTCCTGGAAGATCATCGAGATCTCGCTGCCGCGCAGTGCGCGCTTCTCTGCCGGGGTGATCTTGAGCAGATCCCGGCCGCCGAACTCGATCACGCTCGCCGGGTCGATGATTGCGTTTTCCTTGGGCAGGAGCCCCAGGATCGCCAGCGCGGCGACGGACTTGCCCGAGCCGGACTCACCGACCAGGGCTACCGTCTCGTTGGGCATGACGTCGAAGGAAATGCCCTTGAGCGCCTCGAAGAGGTTCTTCCGGTCGATGCGGAATTTCACCCGCAGATCGCGGACGGACAGAAGTGGCTTGCTCATCTCGCGCCCCCTTACTTGAGCTTCGGATCGAGCGCATCGCGGAGCGCATCCGTGAACAGGCTGAAGGCCGTGACGAGCACCGCCATGAAGAGCGTGGCTGCGGCGAGCTGCCACCAGTAGCCGAGGATCAGCTCGTTCTGGGCCTCGTTCAGCATCGAGCCCCAGCTCACCGTATCGACCCCGACGCCAAAGCCAAGGTAGGACAGGATCACCTCGCTCTTGATGAAGATCACCACGTAAAGCGACAGCTGGACCAGCACCACGTGAGAGATGTTCGGGAAGATGTGCGTGAACATGCGCCGCATGTGTGTGGCCCCGATCGCGTTCGCCGCCCGGACGTAATCGCGCGCCTTGTGCTTCATGTACTCGGCCCGCACGACGCGGAAGATCGAGGTCCAGCCCGTGAGCCCGAGGATCAGCACCACGGTGAGCACGCCTTTCTTTTGCAGGACTGCTGCGATCGCCAGCACGAGCAGGATGTACGGGATCGAATTGAAGATCGAATAGAACCAGTTGAGGAAGTCGTCGGTCTTGCCTCCGAAGTAGCCCGCTACCGCTCCGAGCAGCGTGCCGATCACGGTGGCGAGGATGGCTGCGGCGAAGCCGACCAGCAGCGAGGTCTCGGTGCCCTTAACCACCTTGTCCCAGACGCTGCGCCCCCACTTGTCGGCACCGAATGCGAGGTGCGGAGCCTTCTTGTCCTCCCCGACGTCTTCGATCGCGCCATCGACGCGGCCCAGTTTTTTCTTGAGCTCCGCGATGACGTCTGCCAGCGGATCGACGATCTTGATCTCCTCGACCCCTTCCGCCCCCTGCCCGAGCTGGGCGCGCAATTCATCCAGGATGCTGCGCAGTGGATCCCGATCGTTCACGATGGGCTGACGCTGCACGGCCAGGCCTTCGACCTCAGGCCCCTTCTCCCCCTCCCCCTTGGTCGCCTCGGTCGCCGCAGCGTAGAGGCTCTTGAACAGCGTGGGCGGGGCGTAGTTGACCGCGATCTCGCTGTTCCAGTTCTTGGCCACCCAGCCGAACATCGAGGCGACGGCGAGCAGCAGAAAGGCCACGACGACGATGAGCGAGGCGACCGCAACGCGGTCGCGCATGAGTCGCCTCCACGCGAGGGACCACAGTCCGGGCGAGCGCTCGATACCGATGTCGGCAGCAGGATTCATGACAGGATGTGCAGCGGACATGGCGACCGTCCTACTTGAGTTCGACACGCGGGTCGACTGCCTTGTAGAGCAGGTCCGCAAGCAGGTTGGCGAGCATCGTGGCCAGTGCCACGTAGACCGTGATGGCCTTGATGACCGGGAAGTCGGACCGCTCGACCGCGAGGATGACTTCGCGACCGATGCCCGGTACCGAGAAGAAGCGCTCGATGAGGAACAGCCCTACGAGCAGTCCGGGCAACTGGATCATCAGGTTGGTGATGATCGGAATCGCTGCGTTGCGAAGGACGTGCACCAGCATCACGCGGTTTTCGGACAGCCCCTTCGCTCGCGCGGTGCGCACGTAGTCCTGATTCACCTCATCGAGCAGGAACGTGCGGTAGAGCCGGATGTTGGGCGCGAGTGATACCGCGAGCGCGATGATGATCGGCAACGCGGCGTACTTGAAGAGGTTTTCGAAGAACCCGTTGCCCCAGCCCTGCACCGGGAACCAGCCGAGCTTGTAGGCCAGCACGTATTGAAGCACGATGATGTAGACCAGGATCGAGATCGATTGCGCCACCGTGCACGACACCATCACGCTTCGGTCGGTGAGCGAACCGCGCTTGTAGGCAACGACGAGCGCGATTGCGATTGCGATGATCGTCTCGAGGATCAGAAGCGGCACGCCGATCAGGAGTGAATTCGGCAGACGTGTGGCAAAGATCGATGACACCGCCTCATTCGTGCTCCAGCTTTGCCCAAAATCAAAGGTCACCACCTGCTTGACGAAAAGGAGCAACTGGTACCAGTACGGCTCGTCGATGCCGAGCTGTTTGCGGATGTTGGCGATTTGCTCGGCGTTGGAAATCTTGCCCGCGAGCAGATACGCCGGGTCACCGCCCACCACGTTGAAGAGCAGGAAGATCAGCAGGATGACGCCGGCCATGGTCGGCACGATCTGCCAGAGACGGCGGATGATGTAGGCGGTCATCGCTTACTTGCCCTTCCCCGTGTTCACGTCGAGATACATCCACTCGGCGAGCAGGATGGGATGCTTCTTGTACCCGCGCACCCACGGGTGGATCATCTGGTTGCGGATGCGCGAGACGCCCATCACCCAGGGCGTGTCGGCCTCGAACTGCTTCTGCATTTCGAGATACAACGCGTTGCGCTCCGGGCCATCGGGCAGCCGCGCGGAGGCCTCATAGAGCCGGTCGAACTCGGCACTCTTGTAGCAGCCGTTGTTCGACTCGCCGATGTTCTTCGAGTAGAGCAACTGCATGAAGTTGTCGCCGTCCGGGTAGTCGGCGATCCAGGCCGCACCGCGGATCTGGATCTGGCAGCGCTTCTCGCGCTTCAAGGAATCAGCGAACTTTTCGGTCTCGGTTTCGAATCGGATACCGATGGCGTTGACGTTCTTCTTGTAGAGCTCATCGAACTCGCGGTCGATCGCATTCCCCTGCCGGGTGATCTTGAAGCTGAAGGGCTTGCCGTCAGGTGTATTGCGAAACCCATCCGGCCCGCGCTTGTAACCGAATCGGTCGAGAAGCGCATTGGCCAGCGCCGGGTTGTAGGTCACGGAGGACGCGTAGGTCTCGTTGTGTCCGGCGACCCCGACCGGCACGAGGAAATCGGCCTTGATCGCCTGCCCCTTGCGGATCACGTCGATCTCCTCCTGGCGGTTGATGGCCATGGCGACCGCGCGGCGCAGGGCGACCTTGTGCAGTTCACTGCCCCCCCAGACGGGGTCGTTCCACTGGAAGTAGAGATAGGTGTATTCGGGATCGACGAAGCTCTGCCGACGCACCCCCATGGCCACGAGATCCGGTGCAAGGCGGCCGCCAGGGATCGCCTGCGGCGCGAAGTTGCCCGGCATGTTCACCACGTCGAGCTGCTTATTCTTGAAAGCGAGCCAGCGGCTCTGCTCCTCCTCGATCGGGTAGATCTCGACGCGGTCGATCAGCCCGAGCGGTTTGCCCTGCATCTCGCGGACGATCGTCTCGTCGTAGGGGTCCTTGCCCGAGGGCTGGAAGTTCCAGGTGCCGCCTGCCCAGTTCGGGTTCTTCTCGAGGATGATGCGCTGCCCCCGAATCCACTCCTTGAGCATGTAGGCGGAGGAACCGACCGGATGGCTCTGCACGTCGTTGGGATACTTCTCGACGACTTCGCGGGCCATCACCGCCATGGCCACATGCGCAAGCACGTAATTGAAGTTGTAGTCGGTCCGCGTGAGCTGGATGACGAGCGTGTGCGAATCCGGGGTGGAGAGCCCTTCAATCGGCGCATCCCAATCGAGCTTGCCCGCCTTCTTGCCTGCCTCGTACCACTCGTTGAGCCCGACGATCTTCCCGTCGATCAGAAAGCGCCAGACCGGCTTCAGCGAGTCATCGAAATGGCGCTTGAAGCTGTAGACCACGTCCTGGGCGACGAGCTCGCGCCTCTTGCCACCAAACGCCTCATGCGGCGAGAAGAAGATCCCGCGCTTGAGTTTGATCGTGTAGCGCTTTCCGTCGTCCTCGATGGTGGGCATGCCCTCGGTGATCTTGGGCACGATCTTCGCGGGCTGAGCGAGGTAGTCGTAGGTCAGGAGCGTGTCGAAGATGCCGTCGATCACGATCGAGGAGTACAGATCATGTGCCGTCACCGGGTCGAAACCCGACTCCTGCACCGGAAAGGCGAGCCGGAGGACCTTCTTGCCGTCGGCCGACTGGACCGGGGAGACGGCGGTGGCCGTGGGTGAGGCGTCCTGCTTTCCTCCGCAGCCCGCCATCGTCAGAACGGCGCAAAAGGCAGCGATCAGCGAGAGATGGGCTCGCAGTCTCGGCATGGTGTGGTCTCGTGAACCGTGGAGCGGCGGATTGTAAGCGTCACGAAAGTGTCATCCCGGCCGGGCCGACCCGCGATGGTCGAGGCGTGTCAGTTGTGGCGCGAGCCCAATCACCGCCATGCCGACCAGCGACATCGCGTCGGGAAACGTACCGAAGACGAGGCTCCCCAGGACGATCGAGAACACGAGCTGTAGATAGGCCCACGGCATGACCACGTTCGCAGGCACGAGCGCATAGGCCCGGATCAAGAGCCAGTGTCCTGCGGCGCCGAGCACACCGGTGAGCACAAGGACGAGCCAAGTCAGCGGTGACATCGCGCGAATCCAGGCAAGGTCGAACCAAAGCGGTGCGGCGAGCGTCATCACGATGGCGCCAACCAGGCCGCTGTAGAGCAGCTGCACGCTCACGCGCTCGCTTCGGCCCTGCGCCGACGAGGCGCGCGTCATCGTCTGGTAGCTCGCGTTGCAGAGCGCGGCCGCGAAGACGAGCAGCACACCCACGAGCGGCAGATCGCTGCCCGGCCGCATCACGATCAGCACCCCGACGAAGCCAGCCACGACTGCGGTCCACGTCCAGCGGCCGGGACGCTCGTCGAGCCACCACGCTGCGAGCGATGTGGTGATGAGGGGTGTGAGAAAGAAGAGCGCCGTCGCCTCGGCAAAAGGCAGCAGCGTGAGCGCGGCAAAGTAGAAGAGCGTCACCACGACCATCATGACGCCCCGCGCCCATTGCAGGCGAGGGTGCTGCGCCCTGAAGACGGCGAGTCGCTCGCGAGGCCAACAAATCAAGAGCACGAGCAGCAGATGCCCCGTGTAGCGGGACCAGGTCGAAGCGGCCACCGGCACACCCTGCGCGCCGAGGAACTTGCCGCTCGCGTCCAGACAGATGAGGAAGAACAGCCCAGTCAGCAGCAAGGCAATGGCGCGCCGCCGCACTCGGCGCGCCTCATGCGCTCGGGTTGGCGGTGAAAACGGGACCGAGGGTCGGGTCGCGGCCGGGCGCGCGCGTTTTTGCATGCTCTCGCGAGCATACCCGCGCCCGATCGGGTCGCTGCGGCCGGCTCCCTAAAATCGAATACGAACATCTCACCCGTCTTCCTCTTCGCATGGTTGCCTCACCTCATATCTTCGATGTCACCGTCGAGAACTTCGAACAGGATGTGATCCTCGGCTCGGACGCCGGGGTCGTGGTGCTTGATTTCTGGGCCTCGTGGTGCGGCCCCTGCAAGAGCCTGATGCCGATCCTGGAAAAGCTGGCCAACGAGTACGGCGGCCGCTTTCGCCTGGGCAAGGTCAATATCGACCAGGAGCAGGAAATCGCGAGCATGTTCGGCATTCGCTCCGTCCCCACGGTGATCGCCCTCAAGGGTCAGAAGCCGGTCTCCGCCTTTCAGGGGGCACAGCCCGAGTCCGCAGTGCGCGCATTTCTCGACAAGGTGGTCCCACCACCCGGCGAAGAGCGTCTGACGCAGGCTCGGGCCAAGCTCGATACGGGTGACATCCAGGGTGCAATCGATGACTTGAAGGTGGCGCTCGCGCTCACGCCGGGACTGGATGCCGCACGCGTGATGCTGGCTGACATCGCGATGCGCGACAACCGTATCGACGAAGCCAAGGGCTACCTCGCCCAGTGCAAGCCGGTCTTCCACATGGATGCCGAATACCAGCGCGTTCAGGCGAAGATCCATGCCGCCGAGCAAGCGGGCAACTCACCGGAGGCGACGGCGCTCAAGGCACGCATCGCTGCAAACCCCGCGGATCACGAGGCACGGCTGCAACTCGCCGCCGTACTTGCGGCCGAAGGCCAGTACGAAGGGGCACTGCAGACGCTGCTCGAAAGCGTCCGGCTCGACCGCGGGTGGAACGACCAGGCCGCACGCAAGCAGATGATCGAATACTTCGTGCTCGCGAAGGATCAGCCGGAGCTCGTGCGCCGCTATCGGCAAGCGCTGGCGACGACACTCAACTGACGCCGGGCTTGGCCCTGACTCATGAGCTGCGGGAAGCCCTGAACCCTTATCGCCATCATCGCCATCATCGCGAGCAGGCCCGAGCGCAAGGAGCCGCGGAGCGATACGAGAGACCGACCTTGAAGGTTGGCGAGCGCGCAGCGCGCATGCGACGCAGCGATCGGGCTGCCCAACAGACGGATCAGGGGTTTCCGAGTGCGGCCATCACCCGTGCCGTGATCTCCTCGACCGTCCCCACGCCCTCGACGCGCACGTACTTCGGCGCACCGGGAAGACCGGTCTTCGCCCACTGCGCGTAGTAGCCCAGGAGCACCTCGGTCTGGTCGTGATAGACCTTGAGCCGCGTGCGAACCGTGGCTTCCTCGTCGTCCTTGCGCTGGACGAGGTCTTCGCCGGTCACGTCGTCCTTGCCCGGAACCTTGGGTGGATTGAAGGTGACGTGGTAAGTCCGCCCCGAGGCCAGGTGCACGCGACGCCCGCTCATGCGTTCGATGATCGCCTCATCCGGCACGGCGATCTCGAGCGCATAGTCGATGGCCACGCCCGCCTCCTTCATGGCCTCGGCCTGCGGGATGGTGCGCGGGAAACCGTCGAAGAGGTAGCCTTTCGCGCAGTCGGGCTCCTTGAGACGCTCCTTGACCAGGCCGATGATGATGTCGTCAGAGACCAAAGCGCCGGATTCCATGACCGCCTTGGCCTGAAGCCCGAGCGGGGTGCCCGCCTTCACCGCAGCACGCAGCATGTCGCCGGTCGAAATCTGCGGAATGCCGAAGCGCTCGCAAATGAACTTGGCCTGCGTGCCCTTGCCGGCACCCGGCGCGCCCAGAAGAATCAGTCTCATGGTCCCCTTGTCGGTCATCCTGATGGTTCGTGTCGATGCAGCGTCAGCGCAATCGCATGCCGCTCCGAGGCGGCGCTTCATTCACCGCCGTGGCGCATCCGCACATCGGATTATGACTGCTCGGTGACGCGTTCGAGCCGCGGATGGATCCAGGCCCGCCAGAGCGGCGGCAGCAACGCTGACACGAGCATGACGGCATAGTTCGCGGGCAGTTGCGGCGCCTCGGGTCGAGATTCCAGCACGCCGAATGGGCGGCCGCCGTGCACGTGGTGATCGCTGTGCCGCTGGAGATTCAACAGGAAACCGTTGGTCAGCCACCCCGCGTAGTCCCATGAGTGGGCGTAGCCGACGGGCTCGATGCGCCCGCTCGGCCCCACGCGACGCGCGAGGCCGTAATGCTCGACATAGTCGATCAGTTCGAGCTCGACGATCGCGACCAGACTCATCGCCAGAAAAGCCCCGAGTGCGAGCCCTGGCGCTCCCGCAAGACCCGCGGCCCCAGCTGCAAAGAGCACGGACACTGCAACCCAGTGCAGGACCTCGTTCCCGCAGAGCGCCGCGATCCCCCGATACCCGCGCCGGGCACTGCGCTCGGCAGCGAGCTGCCAGCCATGCCGCCAGACGCCTGCGATGGCGCGCGGCACGAAGGCATAGGCCGATTCGCCGCGTCGTGCCGTAGCCGGATCCGCCGCAGTCGCCACGTTCAGGTGGTGACCGAGCACATGCTCGACCTTGAACACGCCGTAGCAGACGCTCGCGAGGAGGATGCCGCCGAGCGTCCGCTCGATGCGGCTCTTGCGATGCACGAGCTCGTGCCCGGTGTTGATGGCGAGAATGCCGCCGATCACGCCCAGCGAGACGACGAAGCCGATGATGGCATGCCACGGCAGCTGAGCTGCCAGAATCGGCAACCGCATGAAGGCCCAGACGAGAAGGGCAAGCCAGGCCCCCGCGCACAGCCACGGCATGGCGCGCAGCCAGGGGTCGCGCGCGAGCCGCTGCCGCTCGTCGTCACTGAAGCGTGTCGGCAGGCGCCCAAAGAGCAGGTCGAGTGCCGGCACGATGCCGTAGATCACGACGATCGGCCACCAGGTCGCCCACGCCCGCCCCGCAGGGTCCGAAAGCGCCCAATGCGCCCCCTGCACGAGCGAGAGCGCCGTAAGCGGCGCGAGCAGGAAGGAGGCGCGATAGGCGACAAGACCGAGGCGTGTCATGCGCGGACTCTACTGCGTCGTGCGGCCGGTGCAAAGTCCCGCGCCGTCCGTCCAGACCGACCTATTGAGGAATCGTGAGCGTCGTCCCCGAGAAGGTGATCGCATCCGCCGCCGCTGGTGCCGCCGCCCAAGCAGGCACGTTCGCAGCCGCGATGGCCGGCGCGGCCCCGGGCGTACCGCCGCGCGGCGTCGTCCGCACCACCTGCGAGGGGGGCAGGGCCTGGCCCGCGGTCAGGTGAGCCCACATCGCATCGAGCGCGCGGTTCATGTAGGGCAGGATCGGCAGGAAACGCGTGTCGAAACCAGCAAGCGCGGCGTTTCCAATGAAGGAATCGAAGTGCTGCACATTCGTGAGCTCGATGTAGGAGACCTTGGCGCTCGAGCCCTGATGCGCGAGCGCCTGCGCCACGTAGGGGCGAGAGCTGTGGTTCGCAGGCACCAAGGCATCGGAGCGTCCATGCACGATGATCGTGGGCTTGCCCTGCAGTTTGCCACTCCGCTGCACGGCCTTGATGTTGCCCTGCACCGTGGCATTGTCGAGCAGCCCCGCCAGGCAGCGTGCGCCATCGAAGTTGTAGTCGAACACGCCGCCGGCCGAGGCGGAACCTGCGCCCTCGATGATCGCCCCGCCCGGGTTGGCGAAATTCACGAGATTGATTCCTCCGGTCGGCGGAATACCGTTGCCGACACCGAACAGCCGGGCAAAGGCGGACGGCGCAATCGCCGTCGGGCGGAAGTCGGCGCCGGTCGCGGCAAAGCCGTAGCCGCAGAGGTTGTCAGCCACGCCCGCCTGGGCGTAGGTGTTCGCATACGTCACCGCAATGGCCGGGACCGCAAAGGCGTAATGCGAGGCATGGAGCAGATCGGACTCGGATGACCAGCCCGCGGCGCGGAGTTTGCTGAGCGCTTCCTCGGCCTGGGCATCGGTCGTGGTCGCCGAGAGCAGCCCGCGCGCGGCGAGTGAGGCGCAGCGGTTGGCCGCTGCCGTGCGGTTGATGAAGGCGACTGCGGGCGCTGCCGAAGCCGAGGGCGCAATCGCGGCACACGGCTGATAGAGAAGCGCTTGCGAGCCATAGTCGAGGAGTGACCGACCGACCGAGCCTTGCGTCGTGCTGCCTACGCGCACCGTGACCCCGACGCTCCCGTCAGGCTGGATTTGCGGCTCGGCTACGGCCACCCCGTCGATCAGGCCCTCGGTGTCCTGCTCCGCAGCCATGAGCGCCGCGCCGCCGCCGTTCGAGACGCCCGCCGCGATGACCAGCGTGTTCTCCGGTCGAAAGCGCACCGTTGCGGCGCCATTGACCCGCTCGCCGAATTCCTCGTTGAGCGCGAAGAAGGCGAAACGGATGGCCTGCAGCGTATGACGGCCCCAGTCTTTTTCGGGGTTGCGCTTCGAGTGCGCATGCTTGAACGCTATCCGGTGGTTCGAGGCAGCACCGGTCGGGCCATCCGAGACGAACTGGGCGCTCGCCATGTTGGCCGCGGTGGCGGCCATCGGGCGTCCGCGCATGTCGAACACGGTGTGGGTCGCGAGGTCATGCGCACCGTTACCCGTGCCTTTGTCGGTGAAGGCGACCGCGCAGCCGCGCTTCAAGCCCCATTCCGCGGGGGCGGCGATGGCACCGTAGACACCACGTGAGCCCGATGAGGGCGCGGTGACGATGCAGGGCTGATCGCGGTTGAACGTGGCCGGGATCTGCACGAGCAATGTGACGTTCTCCCGCCCGCTGCCATCGTCCGAGAACGCCATGTACTCGACGCCGGCGATCTTGCCCTCGCCCGTGGTGACCGCACCGCCCGCACTGACGTTGGGTCCGTAGAGCGTGCCAAAGCCACCGCTCGCCGTCGTGTCTGCCAGGGCCCGGTAGTTCTGGTGAATCGCGAGCCGCCGCAATTCGGCTGCCGTTGGCGCATTCGCATCCGCGATCGTGGGCGCCGCGGCGGATTGCAGGCCTGATTTGCCCAACCCCGCCGTGAGCAGGTCATCGGCCGTGCCGTCATAGACGACGCGCTCGACCGTGCCGCGCAGAAAGCTCGGCTGGGCATTGAACTGGTAGGTCGGGTCCGACCCGCAGGCGGCCAGCAGAGCCGCCGCGACGGGCGCAAGGACGAGGCCGAGGGCACGCGTTTTCATGGACTGGATCTCCCCTTTTTGAAGGTCGTTTCGGTGTTTGGTGGTGTTTGTGTGCCTCTCCGCCGATTCTGTCGCGTTGCGACGACCTTCGCCTGTCCGTGTCTCGTCACACGACGCGCACCTCGGCAGCTCGGGTCGCCGGGGGCTCTTGCGCCCGTTCGATGAGACGCATCGCCGCGGCTTCGGGCTGGGTCTCGGCAAGCAGCACCTGCTGCACGGTCGCCGGCGCGATCCACTGGCCCTGCCATGCCTGCCGGATGCGCTCGGCGTGCGCCTGTGCCTCGGGATGAAAACGCAGGAAGAGCGCGGCCACCTCGTTGGGCCCAGAGCGACCGATCTCGATCGGCACGTCGATGCGGCCGGGCCGGATCAACGCCGGGTCGAGCCGTTCCTTGTGGTTCGTGGTGAGCACGACGATACGCCCCTCCTGTGCCGCCACGCCGTCGAGCGCGTTCAGGAGGCCCGAGAAGCTGATCTCGATCCGGTCGTCCTGCTTCTCTCGCTCGGCGAAGAACGCATCGACATCCTCGATCAGGATCAAGGCCCGCGCCGGCGTACGTTGCAGGAGTTCCGACAGCCCGGCGTCCGAGAGTTTCGGGTTCAGGAGTGAAAGCGCGCAGAGCGCAAGTTCCAGTTCTCCCGCGAGCGCAAAGGCGAGGCTCGTCTTGCCCGTGCCCGGCGGGCCATGGAGCAGGTAGCCGCGGCGCCACGGGATGCCCATCTCGGCATACCACGCCCGGCGACCGAAGAACTGCCGGATGTCAGCCACGATCGCCTCGCGGATGCCCGGAGCGAGCACGAGCGAATCGAGCCGCCGGCGCGGCTTCGCATCGGTGAGTCGCCAGCCCGTGGCCCACTGATCGACCGTGTAGAGCTGGGTGCGGCCGGCGAGCCGGGCGTGGGCGCGCTCGATCACATCGGCGAGCATCGCCTCGAGCCGCGCGCGCCGGGCGAAGAGCATCGAGATGCGCATGGTCTCGACCACCTGCAGATTCATCGCGATCTCGCGCTCGATCCACATCAGGTGGCCGTCATGCCAGAAGAGGTGCAAGCCCGGCGCAGGGCTGAAGACGAGCCGCGGCAGCTCGCCCACCGTCTCGAGCGCATCGGCTGGCGCCTGCACGACAGTGAACAGCCGACTCTTGCGGCCGAACGGCAAGTCGTTCAGCCAGTTGACATAGGCATTGAAGATGTCGTTGCGACTGTCGATGACCGCAGTCGCCACGAAAAAGCGCTTGATCTGCGACCACAGAAAGGCCGGCAGGTGCCGAAGCGCGGCAATCAGCGCGCCAGCGAGCCCGAGCGCGAGACCACCGGCGACGATCTGGTTTTGGAGTTGCGCTTCGAGCGCGGTCCAAAATCCCTCGAGCACGGAGACCCCGATCAGCCCTGCACAGGCGGGGTCGCGACCGACACATCGGCGCACTGCGCGCGATGCCGAAGCGCATGATCCATGAGCACGATCGAGAGCAGCGCCTCGGCGATCGGCGTGGCCCGAATGCCGACGCAGGGATCGTGCCGGCCTTCGGTGTTGATGGTGACCGCCTCGCCCGCGGTGTTCAAGGTTGCGCGGTCGAGCCGGATCGAGCTCGTCGGCTTGATCGCAAGCGACACCGTGATCGGCTGTCCGGTCGAGATGCCGCCGAGCACGCCGCCGGCGTGGTTGCTTGCGAAGCGGCCCGCGACGATCTGGTCGGAGTGCTCGGTGCCGCGCTGGGTCACGCTCATGAATCCCGCGCCGATTTCCACCCCCTTCACGGCATTGAGCCCCATCATCGCATGCGCAATGTCGGCGTCGAGCCGGTCGTAGAGCGGCTCACCCCAGCCGACCGGCACGCCACTCGCCTCGACGTAGAGCCGCGCACCGCAGCTGTCGCCGCTCTTCCTGAGCGCGTCCATGTAGGCCTCGAGTTCATCGATCTTCGGTGAACCCTCGGGCACCGGAGCGAAGAAGGGATTCGCATTCACGCCCGCCCACGTCTCGAAGGGAATCGCCACCGTGCCGATCTGCGCGCAGTAGCCGCGCACCGTGACGCCGAAGCGCTCGGCGAGCCATTTCTTTGCGACCGCCCCCGCGGCGACGATCGGTGCGGTGAGCCGCGCCGAAGACCGCCCGCCGCCGCGATGATCGCGCACCCCGTACTTCATCCAGTAGGTGTAGTCGGCATGCCCCGGGCGAAAAGCCTGCGCGATGTTGCCGTAATCCTTGCTGCGCTGGTCAGTGTTGCGGATCAGGATCGCGATCGGCGTGCCTGTCGTCACGCCCTCGTAGACGCCCGAGAGGATCTCCGGCACGTCATCCTCCCGCCGCTGCGTGACATGGCGCGAGGTGCCGGGCTTCCTCCGGTCGAGGTCCGGCTGCAGATCCGCCACCGACAAGGCGAGCCCCGGAGGACAGCCATCGATCACACAACCGATCGCGGGTCCGTGCGATTCGCCAAAGGTGGTGACCGAGAAGAGAAGTCCGAGGGTGTTTCCTGACATGTAGGGGATTGTAGGTAGGGCCTCGGGTGGTTCGGGCGCTTAACAGGCCGTTGAAAAAATGCTCATCGAGCGCGCCAGGGTCGTGGGTTTCGAAGAGACGGGTCGCTCAAACTGGTCTGCGCAGCGATTGAAGCGGCCATTTCGGCCTGTTTGCAGGCCGTTTTGCCCGTTTCGGGCG
>CALDYQ010000014.1 GCA_937944385.1 uncultured Burkholderiales bacterium
CACGGCCTCCTCCCGGTCGCCCGAGATGAGATGCACGGCAATCCCGCGCGCACGCAATGCTGCCACCCCGGCTTGGGCATCGGCCTTGAGCGCATCGGTGAGCGCGAAGAGGCCCTCGAGCACCTCACGACCCGCCGCCACACGGGCGACGCCGACGAGGGTTGCATGCCCCGCATCGCTCAGGGTCGCAAGCCACGGCTCGGCCGGCGCAAGATCGGCCCCTTGAGCGGCGAGCCAGTCGAGCGCGCCCACGCGCCAGCGAATCCCGTCGACGGCCCCGACCGTTCCGGCACCGGGCACGGCGGTCACCTCGGTGGCAGACACGACGGGTGCGCCGCGGGCCGCCGCATGCGCCGCGATGGCCCGAGCGAGCGGGTGGTCGCTTCCGCGCTCGAGCGCGCCCGCCGCAGCAAGCACGGTGGCTTCCTCGCTCGGCTGGGCGATCCACTGCGCCACAACCTCGGGGCGGCCGGTGGTGAGCGTGCCGGTTTTGTCGAAGGCGACCATGGTCACCGTGGCTAGCCGCTCGAGCGCTTCCCAGTCCTTGACGAGAATGCCCCGGCGTGCAGCGACCCCGGTGCCGACCATGATGGCGGCCGGTGTGGCGAGCCCAAGCGCGCACGGGCAGGCGATCACGAGCACCGCAACCGCGTTCATGATCGCGCGCTCGGTGCCGACACCGGTGAGCCACCAACCGAGGAAGGTGGCGAGCGCGATCACGATCACGACAGGAACGAACACGGCGGCCACGCGATCGACCTGCCGCTGGATCGGCGCCTTCGCCATCTGGGCGTTCTCGACCCGGCGCACGATCTGTGCGAGCGCGGTATCCACGCCCGTGGCCGTGACCTCGACCACGAGCCGACCCGCGCCATTGAGGCTGCCCCCGGTGACGGCATCGCCTACCGTCTTCGGCACTGGCAGCGGCTCACCGGTCAGCATCGATTCATCGAGCGCGCTCGTGCCCTCGACCACGCGACCGTCCACCGGCAGGCGCGCGCCGGGCAGCACCACCACGCGATCGCCCACGAGCACCTCGGCCACGGGGATCTCCATCTCCCGCCCGCGCTTGCCGATCACGCGGGCGGTGGACGGCGCGAGCGCGGCGAGCGCCCGGATCGCGGCCGTCGCCTCGCGCTTGGCCCGGGCCTCGAGCCACTTGCCAAAGAGGACGAGCGTCACAACCACCGCGGAAGCCTCGAAGTAGAGGTGCGGTGTTGCGCCCGCGGGTGCGGTGAGCCAGAGCCAGACCGACAGGCCCCACGCCGCGGTGGTGCCGAGCGCGACGAGCAGATCCATGTTGCCGCTGCCTGCACGCACCGCATGCAAGCCGGCCCGGTAGAAACGCGCACCGAGGCCGAACTGCACCGGGGTTGCAAGCAGGAACTGCAGCCACGCGGGCGGCATCCAGTGCACGCCCATGGGCCAGAGGAGCATCGGCAGGACGAGCGGCGCCGACAGGGCAATCGCGAGCGCGACCGGTCCGAAGCCCGCCCACAGCGAGTTCGGCCCGTGCCCGGTGGTGTCATGCGACTCGGCTTTGGGCTCATAGCCAGCATCTCGGATCGCGCGGGCGAGTCGGGCCGGATCGACCGCGCGCGGATCGAAGGTGATGCGCGCGGTCTCGCTTGCGAGATTGACAACCGCCGCCTGCACACCCGGCACGCGGGCGAGCGCGCGCTCGACCCGCGACACGCAGGAAGCGCAGGTCATGCCGCCGACCGCGATGTCGCAGACGGTCGTGGCCGCGCCCGCCTCCCGGGTCATTTGCGCTCGGGCTCGAGCGCCGTGACGATGACCTGGTCGTTCTCCTGCTTGACCTGGAAACGCACCCGCTCGCCCACGCTCACCCGGTCGAGCCGTGCGGCGTCCTCCACGCGAAAGACCATCGTCATCGCTGGCATGTCAAGCGACCTGATTGGTTCGTGCTTGAGCGTGAGGCGCTTGCCCACCTTGTCGATGCGGCGCACCTCGGCGTTCGTCCACGCCTCAGCCGCCGCGCTGGAGCTTGCACTGGCGGCCGCGGCGGTGTCATCGTGGCTCGCGTGCCCACGGTGCGCGTCCTGGGTGGCAGGCGGGCAGAAACGACAAGGCGAGCGTCTCGACGACGAAGACGATGCTCATCAACCCTGCAAGCCAGCGCACGGCTCGTTTCATTGGCTGATTTCCACGGTAGGGAGGCATCCTCCGAACAGCCGCCTCGACAGCACATGTTCCGTTGCCACGCAGTCGCCTTGCCACGCGGTCACCTCATGCGACGAAGTCTAACAGCGCGCGTCCGTGGTTCGATTACGACTGACGAGGACAACTGCGGTTTGTGCCGACGTTCGAGTCCCGGCGCGCGCAGCGCGGCCGTCTGAAGTAAAACAACCTCGCCGAGCCTTCTGGCTCACCGCTTTTCGAGGTCGCACGAATGAACCACACGCTCCAAGTCACCGGCATGACCTGCGGCCACTGCGAAGCCGCCGTGCGCGAGGCGATCCTCGCCCTCGACCCCGCTGCGATCGTGGCCATCGATCGCACCGCGGGTCGCGTCCAAGTCACGTCCACGGCCGACACCGCGCGCCTGATCGAGGCGATCGCGGCCGAAGGCTACGGCGTGACGGTCTGACGACCTCACCCATCGGCCACAGGCACCGGAGCTGCCACCGGTCGGGGGCCGCTCGGCCCTTGGGCCGCGCGCTGCTACTTCAGCGCCGCGCCGGCGGCAGATCGGTGCAGGTGCCGTGCGCGGCCTCGGCGGCCAGCCCCACGCTCTCGCCGAGCGTCGGATGCGGATGGATGGTCCTGCCGATGTCGATCATGTCGGCGCCCATCTCGATCGCGAGGCAGACTTCGCCGATCAAGTCCCCTGCGTTCGTGCCCACGATACCGCCGCCGATGATGCGGCCGCTCTCGGCGTCGAAGAGGAGCTTGGTGAAGCCTTCGTCGCGCCCATTGGCGATCGCGCGACCGCTCGCCGCCCACGGGAACTTGCCGACCGTGTAGCGTAGGCCCTGCTTCTTCGCCTCGTCCTCCGTGATGCCCGCCCAGGCGACCTCGGGGTCGGTATAGGCGACCGAAGGAATCTGCCGCGCGTCGAAGTACGCCTTCTCGCCATGCGCGGCTTCGGCCGCAACATGGCCCTCATGCACCGCCTTGTGCGCGAGCATCGGCTGACCCACGATATCGCCGATCGCGAAGATGTGCGGCACGTTCGTGCGCATCTGCCGGTCGACCGGGATGAAACCGCGCTCGTTCACGACCACCCCGGCCTTTTCTGCCGCGATCTTGCGTCCGTTGGGGCTCCGCCCGACGGCCACGAGCACGAGGTCGTAGCGCTCGGGGCCTGCAGGCGCGGCCTCGCCTTCGAAACGCACATGGATGCCGTCGGGCTGTGCTTCCGCGGCAACGGTCTTGGTCTTGAGCATGAACCGGTCGAAGCGGTGCGCGTTTTTTCTCTCCCACACCTTGACCAGGTCGCGGTCGGCGCCGGCCATCACGCCGTCCATCATCTCGACCACGTCGATGCGCGCGCCGAGCACGGAGTAGACCGTGGCCATCTCAAGCCCGATGATGCCGCCACCGATGACCAGCATCCGCTTCGGGATCGAGGCGAGCGCGAGCGCGCCGGTGGAATCGACGATGCGCGGATCCTCCGGCAGAAAGGGCAGGCGCACCGCCTGCGAGCCCGCGGCGATGATGCACTTTGCAAAGCGCACGACCTGCTTCTCGCCCGTCTTTTCCTGCGCCTCACCGCGCGTGAGCTCGACCTCGACGTGATGCGGATCGACGAAGGCGCCGTAGCCACGCACGACCATCACCTTGCGCGCCTTGGCCATGCCAGCAAGACCCCCGGTCAGCTTGCCGATGACACGCTGCTTGTGTTCGCGCAGCCTGGCGAGGTCGATCGTCGGTGTGCCGAAGGCGATGCCGTGCGCGGCCATCGCCTTGACCTCGTCGATGACCGCTGCGGTGTGCAGGAGTGCCTTCGACGGAATGCAGCCGACGTTGAGGCAGACACCCCCGAGGGTCGGATAGCGCTCGACGAGCACGACCTTCATGCCGAGGTCGGCCGCGCGGAAGGCCGCGCTGTAGCCGCCCGGGCCGGCACCGAGCACGAGCAGATCGCAGTCGAGGTCGGCTGAGCTGGCGTACGCGCCCGAGGCGGCCTGGGGCGCGACCGAGGCTGCCGGAGCTGCCACTGGAGCACGCAAGCTCCCCTCGGGTGCGGCTTGTGCCGAGGGCGATGCGGCGGGCGCTGCTGCCGCTGCCGCCGCGGCCTCGACCGCCGACTCCACTACGGCGATGACCGAACCTTGGCTCACCTTGTCGCCCAGCTTCACGCGCAGTTCGCGGATCACCCCGGCGTGCGAGGCGGGCACTTCCATCGTCGCCTTGTCGGATTCGAGCGTCACGAGCGACTGCTCGGCCGCCACGGTGTCACCCACCTTCACGAGCACCTCGATCACCGGCACATCGGTGAAATCGCCAAGGTCCGGGACTTTGAGTTCGATCATGCTCACAGCAGCACCCTCCGGAAATCGCTCATGAGCTGACCAAAGTAGACGTTGAAGCGCGCAGCCTCGGCGCCGTCGATCACGCGGTGATCCCAGGAGAGCGAGAGGGGCAGCATGAGCCGGGGCTCGAACTCGCGCCCGTTCCAGCGCGGCCTCATCTCGCTGCGGCAGACGCCGAGGATTGCCACCTCGGGCGCGTTGATGATCGGAGTGAAATAGGTGCCCCCAATCCCCCCGAGCGAGCTGATCGAGAAGGTGCCGCCCTGCATCTGATCGGGCTTGAGCTTGCCCTCGCGCGCGAGGGCGGCGAGTTCGCTCATCTCCCGGGCGATCTCGACGATGCCTTTCTGATCGGCATTTCGGATGACGGGCACCACGAGGCCCTGGGGCGTATCCGCTGCAAAGCCGATGTGGTAGTAGCGCTTCAAAACGAGATTTTCGCCATCGAGGCTCGCATTGAAATTCGGGAAGCGCTTGAGCGCAGCGACCGCCGCCTTGATCATGAAGGCGAGCAGGCTCACCTTCACGCCCGACTTTTCGTTTTCCTTGTTGAGCTGAACTCGGAAGGCCTCGAGCTCGGTGACGTCGCATTCATCATGGTTCGTCACATGAGGGATCATCACCCAGTTGCGGTGCAGGTTGGCACCGGAAATCTTTTTGATGCGCGAGAGCGGCTTCGTTTCGATCTCGCCGAACTTCGCAAAGTCGACCTTCGGCCAGGGAATCAGGCCAAGCGCTGCACCGCCATCACCACCGGCTACCGCGGGCGCAGCCGAACCCGAGAGCACGCCCTTCACATACGCCTGCACGTCCTCGCGCAGGATGCGGTTCTTCGGACCGGTGCCCTTGACTTTCGAGAGATCGACCCCGAGCTCGCGGGCGAACCGGCGCACCGACGGCGAGGCATGGGCGCGGCGAAAGCCGGCCTCATCCACTGCGGGCACGGCAGGCACGGCGGCCACTGAAGTCACTGCGGCCACTGCAGCCGGAAGCGTTCCCGGTCGGGGTTGCGCAACCGGCGGAGGAGATGCCAACGCCGGCGGCTCTGCTGGTGCGGGGCTTGCGCCCCCCAAGGCAATGGGTGGGGGTGGGGGAGGTATCGCTGCAGGCGCCGTTGATGCAGGCGCCGCCGCTGCTTCGGCCCCCTCCGCCGCCTCCACGATCGCGATGACCGTGCCCTGGGACACCTTGTCACCCAACTTGACCTTGAGCTCGACGATGCGGCCGCCCACCTCGGCGGGAACCTCCATCGTCGCTTTGTCGGATTCGAGCGTGACCAGGGACTGCTCGGCCACAACCACGTCGCCGGGCTTGACGAGCAGCTCGATCACCGGCACGTCGGCGAAGTCACCGATGTCGGGGACCTTGAGTTCGCGTGTTGCCATGGTGCGCGCCCTCCTCAGACGGTCGTTGGGTTGGGCCGCTCGGTGTCGATGCCGTATCTGGCGATCGCCTCGGCCACGATCTTGCGCTCGATTGCGCCATCCTCCGCGAGCGCGGCGAGCGCCGCCACGGTGACGTAGTAGCGGCTGACCTCGAAGAAGCGGCGCAGGTTCTCGCGGCTGTCGGAGCGGCCGAAACCATCGGTGCCCAGGACCTTGTAGGTTTTCTTGAGATAGGGCCGGATGCCCTCGGCGTAGATGCGCATGTAGTCGGTCGCCGCCACGACTGGGCCGGGCCGGGAGTGGAGGCATTTCGCCACGTGCGGCACGCGCGGCTCGGCCGTGGGATGGAGCAGGTTCCAGCGCTCGCAGTCGATGCCATCGCGCCGGAGCTCATTGAACGAAGGCGCGCTCCAGAGGTCGCTTTCCACACCCCAGTCGGTGCGCAACAGATCGGCCGCGGCGATGACCTCGCGGAAGATCGTGCCCGAGCCGGTGAGCTGCACCCTGAGGCCCTTCTTCTTCTCCGTGCCGCCTTCGCGGAAGAGATACATCCCGCGGACGATGTCGGCCTCCACGCCCGGCGGCATGTCCGGATGCGTGTAGTTCTCGTTCATCACGGTCAGGTAGTAGTACTCGTCCACCTGCTCCTCGAGCATGCGACGGACACCGTGATGGATGATGACCGCGAGCTCGTACTGGAAGGTCGGGTCGTAGGTGCGCACGTTCGGAATCGCGCTGAACCAGACGTGGCTGTGCCCATCCTCATGCTGCAGGCCCTCGCCATTGAGCGTCGTGCGGCCAGCCGTGCCCCCGATCAGGAAGCCACGCGCGCGCATGTCGCCCGCAGCCCAGCAGAGGTCGCCCACGCGCTGGATGCCGAACATCGAATAGAAGATGTAGAACGGCAGCATCGGCACGTTGGAGTTCGAATAACTCGTCGCCGCCGCGATCCACGAGCTCATCGCACCGGCCTCGTTGATGCCTTCCTGCAGGATCTGGCCGTCCTTGGCCTCCTTGTAGAACATGAGCTGGTCGGCATCGACCGGCTGATAGAGCTGGCCCTGCTGGCTCCAGATGCCGAGCTGGCGGAACATGCCTTCCATGCCGAAGGTGCGGCTCTCGTCCGGCACGATCGGCACCACGTGGCGGCCGATGGATTTGTCCTTGACGAGGCTATTCAGGATGCGCACGAAGGCCATCGTGGTCGAGATCTCGCGCTCGCCGGTGCCCTTCAACTGCGCCTCGAAGGCATTGACCTCCGGTGCTGGCAGCGAAATGCTCTTCGTACGCCGCTGCGGGAGGTAGCCCCCCAGTGCCGCGCGGCGTTCGCGCATGTAGCGGCCTTCCGGCGAGTCGGCCGCTGGTTTGTAGTAGGGGTAGTCGGCGAGCTGGTCGTCCGGGATCGGGATGCCGAAGCGGTCGCGCATCTGCTTGAGCGAGGCGAGATCCATCTTCTTCGCCTGATGAGCAATGTTCAGGCCCTCGCCAGCCGCACCCATGCCGTAGCCCTTCACCGTCTTCGCGAGGATCACCGTCGGCTTGCCCTTGTGATGGACCGCAGCATGGTAGGCGGCGTAGATCTTGTGCGGGTCGTGACCGCCCCGGTTCAGGCGCCACACATCTTCGTCGGTCATGTTGGCCACCATCTCGCGCAGCTTCGGGTACTTGCCGAAGAAGTGCTCACGCACGTAGGCACCGTCACGCGCCTTGAACACCTGGTATTCACCATCGACGCACTCCTCCATGCGCTTCAAGAGCAGGCCGTCCTTGTCGCGCGCAATGAGCGGGTCCCAGTAGCTGCCCCAGATGAGCTTGATCACGTTCCAGCCCGAGCCGCGGAAGTCGCCTTCGAGTTCCTGAATGATCTTGCCGTTGCCGCGCACCGGGCCGTCGAGCCGCTGCAGATTGCAGTTGATGACGAAGATCAGGTTGTCGAGCCGCTCTCGGCCGGCCACGCTGATCGCGCCGAGCGACTCCGGCTCGTCCATCTCGCCGTCGCCGCAGAAGACCCAGACCTTGCGGTTGTCGGTGTTGGCGAGACCGCGCGCATGCAGGTACTTGAGAAAGCGCGCCTGATAGATGCCCATGATCGGCCCCAAGCCCATCGACACCGTCGGAAATTGCCAGAAGTCCGGCATGAGCCACGGGTGCGGGTAGGACGAGAGCCCCTTGCCGTCGACCTCCTGCCGGAAGTTGTCCATCTGCTCGTCGGTCAACCGATCGAGCATGTAGGCGCGGGCATAGATGCCCGGTGCGCTGTGCCCCTGGATGTAGATCAGATCCCCGCCATGGTTGGCTGAGGGCGCATGCCAGAAGTGATTGAAGCCGACGTCGTAGAGCGTGGCCGCCGAGGCGAACGAGGAGATGTGACCGCCCAGTTCGAGTTCCTTCCTGCCGCCGCGCAGCACCATCATCGCGGCGTTCCAGCGCACGTAGCTCCGCAGGCGATGCTCGAGTTCATGGTTGCCGGGACTCTTCGCCTCGAGGTGCGGCGGAATCGTGTTCAGGTAGGCGGTGTTGGGCGAGAACGGCGCCATCGTGCCCGAGCGGCGCGCCTTGTCGAACAGCGCCTCGAGCAGGAAGTGCGCGCGGTCGTACCCCGCGTTCTCGATGACCGAGTCCAGGGAATCGAGCCAGTCGGCGGTTTCGACCGGATCGCTGTCGCCTTCGAGCGCCTTGTGGGCATTCATGTGTGTACTCCTCGCTTGATGTGAATTCGTCGCTTGGTTGTGGCTACGCGCCGGCAGGGACGACGCTTCTTCAGCGCCCGATTGTGGCGGTTCCGCCTGACAGGACACATCGGGCAAACGTCAGCCACGTGC
>CALDYQ010000015.1 GCA_937944385.1 uncultured Burkholderiales bacterium
GTGATCCGAGAGGGTCTCAAGCCGGGTGACCGCGTGGTGACGGCGGGGGCGAATCTGCTGCTGCCGGGGCAGCGTGTGCGTGTACTCGAGGCCGCGACCGCGGGTGAGCCGAAGGCGACGCAGGCAACTCAGGCAACGCAGGCGGCGCAGGCGGTGCGGACATGAGCGAGGTGAAACACCGGCCGACTGCGGGCAACCCGAGGGAGCTCGCGCGCTTCAACGTCTCGGCGGGGGCGCTCCGGCATCAGCAACTGACGCTGTTTTTCATCCTGGCGATTGCGATCGCAGGCTTTTCAGCCTACTTCGCCCTCGGACAGCGGGAAGATCCGGATTTCACGTTCCGCGCCATCGTCATCCGCACGCTGTGGCCTGGCGCGACCACGAGCCAGGTCGACCAGCAAGTGACCGACCGGATCGAGAAGAAGCTCCAGGAGATGCCCTATTTCAAGCGCACCCAGAGCTATTCGAAGCCCGGCGAGTCACTCGTGATCCTCGAGCTCAAGGACACCGCGCCGCGGCGCGAGGTGCCTGCGCTCTGGTATCAGGTGCGAAAGAAGGTGGGGGATATCCGGCATACCCTGCCGCAGGAGGTCATCGGTCCCTTTTTCAACGACGAATTCGGCGATGTCTTCGGCACGATCTACGCTTTCACTGGCGACGGCTTCACTTTGGCCGAGTTGCGTGATCAGGTCGAGCGGGTTCGTCAGGAACTGCTCCGGGTGCCGGACGTATCGAAGATCGAACTGATCGGGGTGCAGGATGACCGCATCTATGTCGAGATCGCCAACCATAAGCTCGCGAGCCTCGGCATCGATCCGAATGCGCTTGTGGCGCAGTTGCAGCAGCAAAACGCGGTGGTGCCCTCGGGCGTCATCCAGACCGACAGCCACGCGATCGCGCTCCGGGTAAGCGGTGGCTTTGAGTCAGTGGCTGCAATACGCGACCTGTTTCTCAACGTGAACGGGCGCGTCATTCGGCTCGGTGACGTGGCAAGCGTCTCGCGCGGCTATGTCGATCCACCCGTGCAGACGATCCGCCTGGGTGGCAAGCCAGCGATTGCACTGGCCGTGTCGATGAAACGCGACGGCGATGTGCTCAAGCTCGGGGAAAACCTCGAGGCGTCGATGGCCGCGATCATGCGCGACCTGCCGATCGGTATCGAGTACCGGAAGGTGTCCGACCAGCCGCGCATCGTCAAGGCGGCGGTGGGCACTTTCATGAAGGCGCTGGCCGAGGCGGTCATCATCGTGCTGATCGTGAGCTTTCTCACGCTCGGCTGGCGCGCGGGCACCGTGGTGGCGCTCACCATTCCGTTCGTGCTGCTCGCCACCTTCCTCGTGATGCGCGTGTTCGGCATCGACCTGCATCGCATCTCGACCGGTGCGCTCATCATCGCGCTGGGTCTGCTCGTCGATGACGCGATGATCGTGGTCGAGATGATGGTGAGAAAGCTCGAGGAGGGCTTCGACAAATTCTTCGCGGCGACCTTCGCCTACGCCACGACCGCTTGGCCGATGCTCTCGGGCACGCTGGTGACGGCGGCGGGCTTTCTGCCGATTGCACTCGCCAAGTCGGCCACCGGCGAATACACCTTCGAGATGTTCAGCGTGACCACGATCGCGCTCGTGATCTCGTGGTTTGCGGCAATCATTGCAACACCGCTCTTTGGCTTTTGGATCCTCAAAGGCGCGCGGCGCATCCCGGCAGCGGACGAGGCCCCCGTCCGCGGGGCGACCCATGCGGCCCATGAGGTGTTCGACTCCCCGTTCTACGCCCGACTCCGGCGCACGATCGACTGGTGCATTCGTCATCGCTGGATCACGATCGCCGCGACCGTAGCCACGCTCGTGCTCGGTGTGATCGGCATGGGCGCGACCGAGAAGCAGTTCTTCCCCACGAGCGACCGCACCGAGGTGATGGTGGAGCTCTGGCTGCCCGAGGGGTCGAGCTTCCGCGCGACCGAGGCCCAGGTGGCGAAGCTCGAAGCCATCCTCGCGGCCGACGAGGACGCGAAGAGCTACGTGACCTCGGTGGGCAACGGCCTGCCACGATTCTTTCTCTCGCTCAACCAGGAGCAGTTCCGGAGCAACTACGCGCATACGTTGATCCTCACCGACTCGGTCGCAGCGCGGGATCGGCTGGTCGCGAAGCTTCAGCGCGAGCTCGATGCCCACTTCCCCGGGGTGCGTGGCCGGGCCCTGCGCATTCCGCTTGGGCCGCCGGTGGCCTACCCGGTCATCTTCCGGGTCAGCGGGCCGGATGCCCAGGTATTGAAGGCCATCGGCGAGGACGTCGCCGAAGTCGTGCGCAAGAACCCGCACACACGCGACACGAATACCGACTGGGGCGACCGCACACCGGCGCTCCAGGTCACGATCGATCAGGACCGCGCGCGGGCGATCGGTGTCTCCTCGGTAGCAGCAGCGCGCGCACTCGCCGCGGGCGTGAGCGGCGTGACGATCGGGCAGTACCGCGAGAACGACCGGCTGATCGATGTCGTACTCCGCGGGCCGATCGAGGAGCGACGCGCGGTCGCGCAGGTGGCCGATCTGCAGATCCCGACCGCGACCGGCCGTTACGTGCCGCTTGCGCAGATTGCCGAGGTGCGCATGGTGATGGAGGAGCCGATCATCCGCCGCTACTCGCGCGAGCCCACGCTGCAGGTGCGCGCAGACATCGTCGATGGCGTGCAGGCACCGGATGTGACCGCGGCGATCCTGCCCGCGCTCGCGCCGGTGATAGCGAAGCTCCCGCCCGGCTACCGCATCGAAGCGGGCGGCGCCTATGACGAGAACCGAAACGCGCAGGCTTCGATCAACGCAGGCGCACCCTTGATGCTCTTCGTCTGGGGTGCGCTTCTCATGCTGCAGCTGCAGAGCTTCTCGCTCGCCGCGATGGTGCTCATCACGGCACCCTTCGGCGTGGTCGGCGTTGCCCTCGGCTTGCTCACCTTCCGCCTGCCCTTCGGCTTCGTGGCGATGCTCGGCATGATCGCGCTCATGGGCATCATCATGCGAAACACGATCATCCTCATCGACCAGATCCGGCAGGACCTCGCCGCTGGCGCCTCGCGCTGGGATGCTGCGCGCGAGGCCGCGGTGCGGCGCTTCCGCCCGATCGTGCTCACGGCCGCCGCCGCGGTGCTCGCGATGATCCCGCTCACGCGCAGCGTACTCTGGGGGCCGATGGCGGTGGCGATCATGGCCGGGCTCATCATTGCGACCGCGCTCACGATCCTTGCCGTGCCGGCAATCTACGCCGCATGGTACCGTGTGCCCAATCGCTGATGCGCACTGGCGATCACTCGATACGATCACTCGATACGATCGCCCGATGATCGCCCGATGCGGCCGTTCAGGGTGTCAGGCTCGAAGTGATGAGGAGCGTTCGATGATCGACGATTGCTTTTCGGCGAGTTACGCCGAGGCGCGCGAAAAGTTTCTCGCGGCGGCCGATGCTGCGGGCCTGACGGTGGTGTCCTACAGACATCCGCTGCCCGGACGGGATGGCGAGGCACTTGCGATGGATGTCGCCCGCGACGGTCCGGAGGATGCCGAGGCGTTGCTCATCCTCTCTTCGGCCTGCCACGGCGTCGAGGGCTTTTGCGGGAGCGGTGTGCAGGTGCACGCGCTTCGCGATGCTGCATGGCGCGGTCTGGCGCGTGATGCGGGCGTGGCCGTGCTCTTCGTCCATGCCCTCAACCCGCATGGCTTCTCGCATCTTCGCCGGGTGACCCACGAAAACGTCGATCTGAACCGCAATTTCCACGACTTCACGCAGCCGCTGCCAGTGAACGCGGCCTACCGCGAGTTGCATCCGCTGCTCTTGCCCGAGGTCTGGCCGCCGGACGAGGCGAACCGCGCTGCGATCGCCGATTACATCGCCCGGCATGGCATGGCGAAGTACCAGGCGGCCGTCTCCCAGGGCCAGCACGAGTTTCCGGATGGCTTGTTCTACGGCGGGCAAGGGCCGACATGGAGTCATCAGACCCTTCGGCAGGTGCTCGGTGAGCACGGCCGCCGTGCCCGGCGCATCGGCTGGATCGATGTGCACACCGGCCTCGGTCCCAGTGGCTATGGTGAGCGGATCTACGCGGGCCCGAACGATGCGACCGCGATCGAGCGGGCACGCCGGTGGTGGGCGAACGACGGCCGGACGCCCGTGACCTCCATCTACGACGGGTCATCCTCCTCGGCCTACCTCACCGGGCTGATCTGGGCCAGCGTGCGCGAGGAGTGTCCGCAGGCAGAGTACACCGGCATCGCGCTCGAATACGGCACGCTGCCGGTGGCGCAGGTGCTCGATGCGCTTCGGGGCGATCACTGGCTGGCCAATCATCCCGACGCCCCGCCCGTGCTTGCGGCAGCCATCAAGGCGGACATCCTCGCGGCGTTCTACACCGATACGCCGCAATGGCGTCGAGCGATCATCGCGCAGGCGCAAGAGGCGATCACGCAGGCGGTGGCCGGGCTCAGTGCAGCTTGAGTGTCTCCAGGCACGACCAGGAGACAGGCCGAGCGATTGAAGGCATCGTTCAACAGACCAGAGGTTCGATGAGTTTTGCAATGCAGACACTTCGCTTCCTTTACCCCGGTTGGTGGGCAACCGTGATGGGGCTTTCGGGCCTCACGCTCGCCTGGCATCGCGCGCAGGGTGTGTTGGGTTCGGGCGCCGAGCAGGTCGCTCGTGCCGTCGGGCTCGTGACGGTTACGGTGTTCGTGCTGCTCGCACTGGCTTCGATCGTACGGCTCGCAAGGCACGCTTCGGCCTGGCGCGAGGATGCCTCTCATCCAGTGCGACACGTGTTCATTGCCGCCATTCCAATTTCGGCGCTGCTGCTGACGACGGTCGCCGTGGCGCTCGTCGGGCCGTCACCCACCCTCGATGCGCTCTGGTCGCTGGGCGCGCTCGCGCAGTTCGGCGTCACGGTCTGGGTGCTGGGACGCTGGTGGCGCGGCAATACGCCAGCCAATCCCAGGCAGGGAGTCGCGCCAGGATTCGCCTGGCCAGGTGTGACGCCCGCGCTCTTCATTCCCGTGGTGGGCAATGTCGTGGTTCCGCTCGCGGGTGTGCCGCTCGGGTTCGTCGAATGGTCGGCCGCGCAGTTCGGCGTGGGCTTGCTCTTTTGGCCGATCGTGCTGGTCCTCGTCATCCTGCGCGGAGCGATCGCCGGCCCGTTGCCCGATCGGCTCCTGCCCACCGCGTTCATCACGGTTGCACCGCCAGCAGTGATCGGGCTTGCGCTCGCGCAGTTCGGCGCACCGCCGCTCGCGCTTTGGACGATGTGGGGTATCGCGCTCTTCTCGCTGGTTTGGTCCGGTACGCTCGTGCAGCGCATTGCCGCCTTGCCCTTTGCGATGCCGCACTGGGCGTTGTCGTTTCCGCTCGCGGCCTTCGCAGCGCTGACGCTACGGATCATGCCTGAAACTGGCGCGGGTTCGGTGTTCGCGCTCGCTGTCCTCGCGCTTGTCTCGCTGGTCATCGCTTGGCTCGCGCTCGGCACGCTGCGGGGCCTGCGTCGAGGCACACTGCTCGTTGCCGAAGCGCATCCGGCGCCGCCTGCCCAACCTGCAGCTCAGGTGGTGGGCACCTAGACGACCCAAGCCCCGCCGGAGCGGGGCTCGGAGAGGGTGTGCGTACGAACGGTCACCAGCGACCGTAGCGCGGCGGATCCGGAACGTATCCCACCGCGGGGAAAGGCTCGGGGCGATCTCGCCAGGGCCGGTGAACCGGGCGCGGGGCGATGCCGGCGGCGACCAGATTCTCGTGGCTGTCGTAGCGAATGCGGATCACTTCATCCGGCTGAGACGAGGCGCGCTCGAACCACGTCTGGCGCGAGGGCGACCATTCGCGCTCGCCATGGCCGGTGCCCATCTGCGGGCCGGGCGCGCCACGCTTGAGACCCTCGGGTGCGGAGACCGACGGGCCAGGCTCGTTCTTGTAGCGGCCAGGGCCGTCGCGGTGGCTCCAGACCGGCGGACGATAGGCTTCACGGAACAGGGCCACGCCGATCACGCCCACGTTGTCCGGGCGCCCTGTCGCACTGGCATACGAAAACGCCGAGGGCACGAACTCGAAGGCAGCGACTTGGGCGTCGTTCTTGCGCCAGCCGTTGATGGCGTAGCTCTGCCACGGGTCGAACACATAACCGGCTTGATGCCAGGCGGCGGTCTGTCCGGTGATGGCGTTGATGCCGTCCACCGAAACCACGGCCAGCACGCGCTCGCCGGTCCGGTTGGTGATCGACACGCCGTAGCGCGCGCCCGGCCATGCGGCGACCCAGTATTCGCCGCGAGCGCGGTAGATGGGCAGTTCGCGGCCGGTGTCGCGGTCGATCACGCGGATGTCGGCGAAGCGGCTGACCACCCCGGTCTGAGCGGCGGCAGTCCGGTCATGACGGTCCCAGCGCGGGGCATCCCACGCCCGTGCGGGCTGAACTGCGGCCAGCGCGGCCACGACCCCGACTGCGACGGCAGAGGCGAGCGCCCAGCGCGGGACCGCACGGTGGGCAGAGAGGGCGATGAGCTTGTTCATGCGTTTCTCCTGATCGGGGCCGCCGGAGCGGGGCCTTCGCAGCCGGAAACGCAGCAGACGCCGCCACGGAGGACGCGAGGCGGATAGGTGATTTCCTCGAGGAACTTAGCGCGGTCGCGACGGTCACGGCGCGGTTGCCGCAGCCAACCACGCCGACGCCGCTGCGCGTTCGGCCGCGAATTCGTCGAGCGGCACGCGCGCGGTCTCGGCCCCGCGCAGCTTGAGGGCGTGCTGCCGCGCGCGAAACGCGCGATAGGCGTCGGCCGCTGCATTCGCAACCGCCGGATCGATGAGGCCGAGCACGCCGCTCAGTCGCGCGAGTGCAATGTTGCCGATGTTGCCGAGCAGGGCATCGTGCGCCCCCGCATGGCGGAGCACGATCGCCTGGACGCCGAATTCGATGTCGACCAGACCGCCGGGGTCATGCTTGAGGTCGAAGCGGGTATTTCGCTCGCGATTCGGATGACCGTCGGCGACACGCTTTCGCATCTCGAGGATGTCCTGCCGGAGCGCGGCCCAGTCGCGCGGCTTGGCGAGCACCTCGCGCCGGATCGCTTCGAACCGGGCACCCACGACCGGGTCCCCCACGGCAAAGCGAGCGCGCGTGAGGGCCTGATGCTCCCAAGTCCAGGCCTTGCCCCGCTGATACTCAGCGAAGGCGCTTACCGTGTTGACGAGCAGGCCGGCATCGCCATCGGGCCGCAGGCGCGTGTCGATCTCGTAGGCGCGACCCGCAGCGGTCATCGTGCTGAGCCAGGTGGAGAGCCGCTGCACGACCCGCGTGGCGCGGTCGCGCTCGGCCGCACGGGCATCGTCGAGGAGCACGACCAGGTCGAGGTCGCTCGCGTAGCCGAGTTCCTTGCCGCCCCAGCGGCCGTAGGCAATGATGGCGAGCCCCGAGTGCTCGATGTCGGGATCGAGCCCGACCACGCTCATGACACGGGTGAGGACGGCGGCGACCACCGTGTCGGCGAGCGCCGAGAGATGATCGGACAGCCGCTCGACGGTGAGCGCGCCCGCGAGGTCGGCGAGCAGCAGGCGAAAGGTCTCCTCGTGCTGGAAATGCCGTACTGCATCCATGGCCCGCTCCACGTCGTCGCCGCAGGCGGCGAGCCGCCCGTCGATCCGCCGACGCCACTCGCCGTAGTCGGGCTCGGCGTCCTGCACGCGCGGGTCGATCAGTTCGTCGAGCAAGAGCGGGTGGCGCATCACGTAGCGGATGGCCCAGTCACTGGCCGCTGCGACATCGACGAGTCGCTTGAGCACCTGCGGGCGCTCCTGCATGAGGGCGAGATAGCTCGATCGGCCGCCGATCGCCGTGAGCAGATCGAGTGTGCGTTTGTAGGCGGCCTCGCCGTCCTCATGCGCCATGGCCAGGACGCCGGTACGTTGGAAGAGCGCTGCAAGGCGCTCCTGCGCGTTGCTCGATAGCGAGCGCACCCGCGCACTGGCGAGAGTCTCCTCGCGATAGCGCTCCAACCCCTCGGGCAACGGACCGCGTTCGGCGCCGCTCGACTGCCGGCGTGACTCACTCAGCAGGCTACGCGTGGCATCGGTGAGGCCGTAGCCGCCGTCGAGCGTTTCGTCGAACCACGTGGTCACCCGGGCCCGGACCGCCGAAATGGCCTCGGCCAGGGCGCTGGCGTCCGAGAACCCCATCGCGGCCGCGAGTGCAGCGACTTCACCGGGCGCCTCCGGCAGGCGCTGCGTTTGCTGATCGTCGCGGTACTGCAGCACGTGCTCGAGCCGACGCAGAAAGCGGTAGTCGGCCGCAAGCTCGTCGGTGCGGGCCCGCGGCAGGCGCCCGGTGGCCGCGAGGGCATCGAGCGCCGCGAGGGTGTTGCGCGTGCGCAGCGCAGGTTCGTGACCGCCGCGGATCAGTTGGCGAAGTTGCGTGCCGAACTCGAGCTCGCGGATCCCGCCGCGACCGAGCTTGATGTTGGCTTGATCCTGTTTCTCCTCCCGCAATTGCTGGTGCAAGGCACGCATGCCGGAGAGCGCGTCGAAATCGAGGTAGCGCCGGAAGACGAAGGGCTCGATGAGCCGCGTCAATTCACGCGCGAGCGGACCGCAGACCGGCCGCGCGCGCAGCCAGGCGAGCCGCTCCCACATGCGCGCGTGCTGCACGAAGTAGCTTTCGAGGAACGAGAGCGAGGGCACCATCGGTCCGGCATCGCCGAACGGCCTGAGGCGGACATCGGTGCGAAAGACGAAGCGCTCGGCCCGCGGGGGCTCGAGGGTGCGCACCACGCGCCGGGCGAGCATGTTGAGCGGCTCGACCGAGTCGAGTCCCTCGTCATCGCAGGCGAAGATGATGTCGATGTCCGAGGACGCGTTGAGCTCGAGGCCGCCCAGCTTGCCCATCGCGATGACCGTAAAGCCCCCCGGCGCGCGGCCCCCGCCACCCTCGGCGCGTTGGTGCGCGACCACCGTCGCTTCGATTGCGAGATCGGCGAACGCCGACAGATCGACCACGATCTCTTCGTAGGGCACGCCAAGCCCGACGTCGCGCACGATCGTGCGCAGCATCAGTTCGGTGCGCAGCTCGAGCAGGCGCTCGCCCGTGGCGGCCGTGTCGGCCGAGAGTGCAGCGAGCTCGACCCGCCAGCGCGCCAGATCCGGCCGGGCGAAGCGGTCGGCTTCGATCGACTGCCAGACGGCGGGGTGTCCCCGGATGGCACGCTCGGCGAATCGGCTCCAGACCAGGGCACGATCGATGGCCGAATTGATCCCATTGGACTCGTTCGCCCCGTTGGCCCCAGAGTGCGTCGGCAGTTCGGACATGCCCGAATTATTGGCCAGCCACGGAACGATGCCGACCGCTCGCGCGTCCACCGAACCAACCCATTGCTTGCGCGCTGACCGTGCCGAGCCGTCCCTACAATCGGATCATGAGTGGCGAAGAGAGCCCCGAAGAGAGCCCCGAAGAGAGCCCCGAAGAGAGCCCGTCCGGCACCGCACCCGACGGCATGCGCCACGCGGTCGCGGCCTCGGGCGCGCGTCAGCGCGTCTGCCGGCGCACGGGCGTCGCCGCCGTGGCCTTCTGGGCGACCGTTGTCGTGGTCACGATCTTTCTTGCGGCCATCGCGCTCACGCGCTTCTGGCTCGTGCCGAACGCCGATGGCTTCCGGCCGCGACTCGTCGAGTCGTTGTCCGCGCTCACCGGGCAACGGGTCGCACTCGGACGGCTCTCGGCCGACTGGAATGGCTGGTCGCCCGCGTTCACGATCGAGCGGCTCCAGGTGCTCGATGCCAACGGACGGGTGGCGCTCGAACTGCCCCGGGTGGACGCGGCGATCTCGTGGCGGTCGGTTCTCGCCCTCGAACCGCATCTGTCCTCGCTGACCATCTACGAACCTCGCGTTGTGGTGCGCCGGACGAGTGCGAACGAACTGGTGGTCGCCGGACTCGGGGTGGACCTCGAGGCCGCAGGCGGCGATGGCGGCCTGGCCGATTGGCTGCTCAGGCAGGCGCGCGTGCAAGTGGTGCGCGGCGAGATCGCCTGGGTCGATGAATGGCGCGGCTTGCCGCCGCTTTACTTCTCCGAACTGTCGGCCAAGCTCCTGTCGAGCGGCGAGCGCCATCGCGCGGGGCTTGTGGCCACGCCCCGAAGCGGGCTGGCCAACGCGCCCGGCACCGCGGAGGCGCCCGGGGGCGGCTCCAGCGCGCCGTTCGAGCTCCGCGCGGATTTCCACGGCCGCTCGGCGCGCTCCATCGCCGATTGGGACGGGACCGCGTACGTGCTGATTCCGGAGACCGAACTGGCGACCTGGTCGCGTTACCTGCCGCTGCCGCTCACCTTCGCCCGGGGGCGCGGCGCGCTTCAGGCCTGGTTCGACTTCGAAGACGGCGCACCCGTCGCGCTGACCGCCGACATCAAGGCGGTCGACACACGCGTGCTGCTGCCGCCCCTGGGCGGGAGTTCGGTCCAAGCGCCGCCCCCGCTCGATGCCACCGAGCTTTCCGGCCGACTGACCTGGCGGGAGCGCACGACCACCGGTGGCGGCATCGAGCAGCGTTGGACCGTGAGCGGGCTGCGCATCCAGCCCTCGGGCCACGCCACCGCGCTCGAGACCGGCGGGGAGTGGACGCTCGAGGGGGTGCGGGCAGATGCGGGTGAGCGGCGATGGCGCACGACCCGCGCGCGCATCGACACGATCGACCTCGGTGTCGTCTCGCGGCTGGCCGAGGGGCTGCCCATCCCGCCGCTCTGGCGCGAGCGCCTGACCGGGCTGTCTGCCCGTGGCATCCTGCGCGACGTGGCCTTCGGAGCGCGACTCGGTGGCGAAGCGATCGATGTCGAGCGGCTTTCGGCCCGTCTCGACGGCGTGGGCTGGAATGCCTTCGAGCGCCTGCCCGGGGTGGTGGGTCTCGCTGGCGAGCTTGACATCCGGCCCGACGGCGGCGAGTTGCGCATGGATACCACTTCGCGCACCGGCGGAGCGAGCGGGGCGGAGCGCCAGCTCGCCGCGACGCGTCAGCGTGTGCTCGGCGGAAGCGGCGGGCCGCGAATTCCGCCGCTTGCGGCACCGCCCAACGCGCCGCTGACCTTGACCCTGCCGCGGGTTTTTGCAGAGCCGATCGTGCTGACCCAGCTGACTGGTCTCGTGCGTTGGAGCAACGCGCCGGCACGCGTGACTGCCGACGACACGGCCCGGTCGGCGGCGGCAGCGAAGCCTGAGCGCCTTCGTCTGGCCGAGGTCGTGCTCGAGGACGTGCGCTTTGCCACGCCGCACGCGACGGGCCGCCTGGCTGGCACCTGGCAGCCGGATGCGCTGGGCCCGGGTATCGCCGATCTGACCGGCACGCTCGGCACGGTGCGTGCAGCAGACGTCTACCGCTACTTGCCTCTCGTGGTGGATCCCCACGCGCGGCGCTGGGTCGAGGGTGCGCTCCGTGATGGCCTCGCCCACGACACACGCTTTCGCCTCAAGGGTAAGCTCTGGCACTTTCCGTTTCACGATGCCCGCGAAGGCGAGTTCGAAGTCACTTTCCGCGCCGAGGACGTGACGGTCGACTACGCCGACCACTGGCCGCCTGCCGAGCGCGTGAACGCGCTGGTGAGCTTTCGCGGTCCAGGTTTCGTCGTGTCGGCGAGTCGCGCCCAACTGAACGGCACCGTGGTCGGTCCAGTCGAGGTGAAGGTCGACGACATGGCCGCGGAAAATGCGACCGTGGACATTCGCGGCAGCGCGCAGGCCGACCTTACGCAGTTGCTCGATTTCACCGCGAGGAGTCCGGTCGAGCGGATGCTGGGTGGATTCACCCGGGGCGTCGAGGGCAGCGGCAGCACCCGGCTGCACATTGCGACCTCGATCCCGCTCGATAGCGAGGGCGAGTTCAGCCTGCAAGGGGAGCTGGTTTTCGAGGGGGCGAGGATCGCTCTCGCTGGCGAGGCCCCGCCGCTCACTGAAGTACGAGGGCGACTCGCCTTTGACCAGGCGGGGGTCCAGGCGGGCGGGCGTGAGGCGAGCCCCCTGACGGCGAGTGCGCTCGGCGGAACGGTCGCAATCGAGGTGGCGAGCGATGCGTCGGCCGTGCGGGTCCAGGCGCGGGGCACTTCGAGGCTCGTCGACGTCGGAGCCCATTTCGCCTCACCGCTCGTCGAGTGGCTCGATGGTACGGCCGATTGGACGCTTGCGCTCACCACGCCGATTGGCCAGCGCGCGCCGGCCGGCGGGGCTCGGGACGGGGTAGAGGGCACGATCGACATCGCGGCACGCATCAAGCCCCTGCGCTGGCCGCTCGACGACGTCTTTGGGGTGATGCGGGCGCGTGACAGCGCCTCGCCGCCGATCGAGGTGCGGCTCGTACGCAGCGCACGTCGGGACGGGACGGATCGGGTGGATCTCGCGCTCGGCGAGCAGCTGCGTGTTGCGGCCGAGCGCAGCCGGGCGGATGCCTCGGGTACGCGACGCATCGATCGGGCGCTGGTGGAACTGGGTCCGGGCAAGACTGCCCTGCCGTCGCGTGGCGTCGCGCTACGCGGAGAGGCGGCCAGCATCGATGTCGATCGTGCGGCGGCGATCTGGGCCATCGTCGAGCCGAAGCTCGCGGGTTCCCTGGGGCGTCCGGCGGAAGTCACTGCGGGCAGCACCGATCGGCTCAACGTCAATCTACGTGCGAAGGAGGTCGTCGTACTCGGGCACCGCTTCAACGATGTGTCGTTCCGCGCGCAACCCGCGGGCCAGCGCTGGCGACTCGCTGTGTCGGCCCGGGAGACCTCGGGGTCAGTCTCGATCGATACCGACGCCAAGGGCGAGGTGGATGCGGTGGTCATGCGCCTGACGCGGCTCAGATTGCCGGAACGCGCTGTCCGCGAGACGCGGGCCGCAAACGGTGGCGCATCGGGTGGCCCGGCCGCAGCATCGCCAAGTGCTGCCCCCTGGCCACGGCTCGAAGTCGTGGCCGACAGCTTCACCACCGCCGGCGGGGCAGAGTGGGGCAAGCTCGAACTGCGCGCCCGGCCGATCGAGCGTGATTGGCGTGTGGACGAGCTGCGCATCACGAGCCCCGAGGGCAGCATCAGCGGCAGCGGCCACTGGCGCGGCGTGGACGGCACGGCAGAAGGCGACCGGACGGAACTGCGTCTCAAGCTCGCGTGGCGCGATGCTGGTCAGTTCCTGAAGCGCCTGGGCTACGGCGGCGGCGTGGAGCGCGCCCCCGGAACGATCGAGGGGCTGTTCCGCTGGCCGGGGTCCCCCGCGGACTTCTCGCACGCAGTGGCAGTTGGGGAGTTCACGCTGACCACCGGGGAGGGACGCTTCACGCAGATGGATCCGGGGCTCGGGCGGCTGCTCGGGGTGCTTTCGCTGCAATCGCTGCCGCGACGCCTGAGCCTCAGTTTCGATGACCTCTTCGGGCGCGGTTTTGCCTTCGACACGATCGAAGCCAAGGTGGCCGTGCGGGACGGCACGGCCAGTACGGACGCGCTCACGATTTCGGGGCCCGCGGCCCGGGTCGAGATCACGGGCAAGGCGGACATCGAACGCGAAACGCAGGCGCTGCACGTTCGCGTCTATCCGAGCCTGTCGGTCGCCACCGCGATCGGCATTGGCCTCGCCACGGCCAATCCGGCGATCGGCGCGGCGGCCTACCTTGGCCAGAAGATCGCGCGCGATCCCGTCGAGCGCATCATGATGCAGGAGTTCGAGGTCGGCGGCACCTGGTCCGTGCCGACCATTCAGGGCACGCGCGATGGAGGTACGCCCCGCGCAGCGGGAGGCTGAGCCGCTTCGGGGAGGTGGCGCTCAACCTACGTTGAGCAGCACCAGTACTGCTCCGCTTCCACCCGCATTCGGACGCGGTTCGCAGTATGCCGTCACATCAGCAAAGCGGGTGAGCCAGCGCCGCACCTTGCCCCTGAGCACCGGCTGGCGCTGGAAACTCGTGAGCCCCTTGCCATGGATGATCCGCACGCAGCGCCAGTTGGCGGCACGCGCGGCGCGCAGGAACTGGGTGAGCGCGGCGTAGGCCTCGTCCTGCGTGTGATTGTGAAGATCGATCTCGGCTTCGATCGTCCAATGGCCGCGCCGCAGCTTGCGCAGAAGCTCCGGGTTGGTGCCGGCCCGGAGGTAGCTTTGTTCCTCTTCGATGTCGAGGCCGAGGTCCCAACTCATCGGACTGGGCTCGACCGCGAGCTGGCTCTGGGCGAGTGCCGCGGCTTCATCGGCCTCGCGCTTGAGGGGGCGCGCGGGAGGGCGCACGGAACGCACATCAGCCCGCGCCGGCGCCTTCAAAGGGGTGACATCTGCGGTCGCCGCGCGGAAGAGCGCCCGGTCCTCGGCCGATGGCGGAGCGTAGTCGGTGGGTGCTCGGAAGAGGTCGGTGAAGCGTTCGCCTTGCGCATGCCGTGCCCGAGCGGGTTCACTCGGGCGCGCCCGATCGGCGCGACGGCGCGCTTGGCGCGCTGACCGTATGAGCGCGTCGAGCTCGTCGAGACTCTTGCCGGTGGCCACGATCGTCCTGCCATGCGCAATGAGGTCGAGCGATCGAGATCAGTGCCCCAGGCCTTCGAGATACGCCTGGGCGTCGAGCGCGGCCATGCAGCCTGTTCCTGCACTGGTCACGGCCTGTCGGTAGACGTGGTCGGCCACGTCGCCCGCTGCGAAGACGCCGGGGATCGTGGTCGATGTGGCCGCCCCATCGAGGCCGCTCTTGACCCGGATGTAGCCGTTCTTCATCTCGAGCTGCCCTTCGAAGATGCCTGTGTTTGGCGAGTGGCCGATGGCGATAAAGAGGCCAGGGGCCTTGACCTCGTGCGTCTCGCCGGTGGTCATGTGCTTGATGCGCACGCCGGTCACGCCCGAGTCGTCGCCGAGGACCTCATCGACGAAGTGATCCCACACGATCGTCACGTTGCCGCCTTCGCCGGTCTTGGCGAGCAGTCGATCGACCAGGATCGCTTCGGCCTTGAATTTATTACGCCGGTGCACGACCGTGACGTGGCGCGCGATGCCCGAGAGATAAAGCGCTTCCTCGACCGCCGTATTGCCCCCGCCAACGACCACGACGTCCTGCCCCTTGTAGAAAAAGCCGTCGCAGGTGGCGCAGGCCGACACGCCCCGACCCATGAACTTTTCTTCGCTGGGCAGGCCAAGGTACTTGGCCGAGGCCCCCGTGGCGATGATGAGCGCGTCACAGGTGTATTCCCCTGCATCTCCGATGAGGCGCTTCGGCGTCTCGTTCAGGTGCGCCGTGTGGATATGGTCGAAGATGATCTGCGTGCCGAAGCGCTCGGCGTGCCTCCGGAAGCGCTCCATGAGTTCGGGGCCCTGCACACCATCGACGTCGGCGGGCCAGTTGTCGACCTCCGTCGTGGTCGTGAGCTGACCACCCTGCTGCAGGCCGGTGATGAGCACGGGCTTGAGGTTGGCGCGGGCGGCGTAGACCGCAGCGGTGTATCCCGCCGGACCGGAACCGAGGATGAGCAGTCGTTGATGGCGTGGTTGCTTCATGTCGTTTTTGGGGCGAGCCGGGCGCGAGCGTTGAAACGAGGGACGAGAGGACGGTTGGGTGCGTGGCGAGCGCCGCGATCAGCCGCCGACCAGGGTGATCATTCGAATCAGGTGTGCGAGCGACGTGGCCTGCATCTTCTCCATCACACGCGCCCGATGAGCCTCGACGGTCTTGATCGAGATGTCGAGGTCGTAGGCGATGGTCTTGTTCATCTTGCCGGTGACCACGGCATCGAGCACCTGGCGTTCCCGCTCGGACAACGAGGCGAGGCGCGCGTGGATGCTTGCAATTTGTGTCTGCTGCGCCTGGGATTCGGTGGCGAAGGAGAGCGCCTCTTCGATGCGCTTCAAGAGTTCGCCCTCGGCGAAGGGCTTTTCGATGAAATCGAACGCGCCCTTCTTGATGGCCGAGACGGCGATCGGCACATCGGCGTGGGCGGTGACGAAGATGACAGGCAGTTCGATCCCCCGGTCGGCGAGCGCATCATGCGCCTGAGGGCCGGACAGGCCGGGCATGCGCACATCGAGCACCACACACCGCGGCGGGCCGCCGATACCGGGCTTGATCTCGGCAAGGAACGACTCGGCGTCGGGGAAGAGACGGGCCTGGTAGCCGTTGGTCTGAAGCAGCCACGCGACCGAGTCGCGGAACGCCTCGTCGTCATCGACGACGTACACGATGCCCGGGTGCATGCTCATTGGGGGTCCTCGGCGAAAGGCAGGGTGAATCGAAACGTGGTGCCGACGTCGGCGTTCCGGAAGAAAGTGAGGTTGCCCTCGTGATATTCAATCAGCGAGCGGCAGATGTTGAGCCCCATGCCCATGCCCTCCGGCTTGGTCGAGAAAAACGGGGAGAACAATTGCTGCTCGGCTTGTTCGGGAATGCCCGTGCCGCGGTCGGAGACCTCGACTTCGATCAGATTATCGTCGAGTCGCCGGGTCCGGACGACCGCCACGCGTTCCGCCTGGGGCAGATGCGACATGGCCTCGCGGGCGTTGCGCAGCAGGTTCAGCAGCACCTGCTCGATCATGATCTGGTCGGCAAACGCCTTGCCAAGTGTTGGGTCGAGTTCGAGCCGGCAGGTCAGCGCACGTTCGGCCTCGTCGCTGTTCATGAGCTTGCTCACGGAGACGACGAGTGCATTGATGTCGATCGGCCGCCGCTCGGGCTCACGCGTGCGCACGAATTCGCGCACACGGCTGATGATCGCGCCGGCCCGTCGCACCTGCGCATCCGCCTTCTCCATCGCGCTCAGCACCTGCTCGTCGGCACCGCCGATCATGCGCAGCCGGCGCAGGCAACCACTGACGTAGTTGGCGATCGCGCCGAGCGGCTGGTTGATCTCGTGCGCGAGCGTCGAGGCCATCTCGCCCACGGTCATCAGGCGCGAGGTGCGGGTGAGCTTTTCCTCCTGTGTCTTGCGAAGCCGCTCGGCGACCACCCGGTCGGTCACGTCACCGAGCGAGGTGAGGCGCGCCACACGACCGTCGACCCAGTTCACTGCCCGGGTCCGCATCAGGAACCAGCGCTGCGACGCACGATGCTCGATTTCGTCGAAGTAGACCGCCTGCGAGGCCACATCCCCGGGGGCGAGGAGGGTGGCAGGGAACTTTTCGGTCGGGTCGACCGTGAAGCCGCGTTCGATGTCATGGATTCGGGCACCGACCCCGTAGCCCGGAAACGTCTCGCGGAAGCGCGTGTTGCAGAAGAGGATCTCGTGGGTTTCCAGGTCGCTCACGTAGATGGCGACGTCGAGCGAGTCGAGCACCGTTTCGAAGCGCTCGTTGGCTTGCCGGAGGCTCGCGAGCGATTCCCGGAACACCCGATCCCGCTCGGCTTCGGCCTCGCGGCGCATCCGCTGCTGGGTGCGCAGGCCCATCACGGTCCAGACCATGAGTGCGGTCAGCGCCACGACGGCCACCGAGAGTGTGAGGTTGGGCAGAAGGGAGCTCGGGTTACTGCCGTACAGCGTCAGCCGCATGTCGCGCCAGGGCACCGAGAGCAGCACCGTGTGGCTCAGGCCGCCATCACCAACCGCTGCGGGATCCCGCTGCGAGATGTCGCCGCCGGTTGCGGTCGAAAGGATGGCGCGGTAGCTCTGGGTGAGCGCGGGCCCGAGGGATGCGTCGAGCAGGTTGTCGAGTGAGATCAATAGATTGACCGTACCCGCGAAGCGCTGCTCCTCGAAGATCGGCGTCGCATACTCGATGAACCAGCGTCCGTTCGTCGTGCTGTAGGGGTCCGAGTACGTACCGCGCATCGTCTTCTGCGTAAAGGCATGGATGCGCGCCTGTTCGCTGAAGGGTGCACGCATGAGCAGCACGCTATCGAGCGCCAAGGTCGCGGGCGTATGACGCACGGTCTGCATGTCTGGGCCGACCAGCAACACCTCTTCGACGATTTTCGACTCGATGGCGCGCTTGCCGGCGACATCATCGAACTGCTGGAGCGAGAGGCGCTTGGCTCCAAGGTCGAGCGCGAGCCGATCGAAGAAAGACTGCTGCGCCTCGAGCTGCCGGGCGATCGACTGTTCGATGACTGCGGCGTCCCGCACGATCTCGCTCTTTTGCAGGCGCGCTTCGTGCTGGGCCACCAAGTACAGGAAGACGAGCATGCCCATGGCGAAGAACAGGAGCAACCACTCCTGCACATACCAATCGCGCGCAGGCGGGACCACCGAACGCAGTGGGGTGGTGGCTTGCGCTTGGGGCATGAACGGATTTTAGGAGCCTGCTTCGAAGGCCCCATCATGGGGACGGTGCGGGGGACGGTGTTCGGGCGTATAGTTGTCGAGGTAGCTTCCGTTCAGGAGGCCCTGAAAGGCATAGAACGTGAGTCGTGGCCCGGATGGGCCACACGCGAAGGAGGCGCTACATGCTGGTGACCGAGATACTGCGCATCAAGGGTTCGACGCTGTTCACCGCCCAGCCCGACATGCTCATGGGCGATGCGGTGCATGTGATGGCCGAAAACGACATCGGCTCGCTCGTGGTGATGGAAGCCGGACGGCTGGTCGGCCTGCTGACCTTTCGCGAACTGATCAGCGTGCTCGACCGCGAGGGCGGCGCGATGAAAGAGATGACGGTCGGCGAGGTCATGCAGCGCGATCCGCTCACCGCGCGACCGGGCATGGACGTGCATGAACTGCGCAAGGTGATGCTCGAGCACCACGCACGCTACATCCCGGTCATGGACGGTACGACGCTGCTCGGGGTGCTCTCGTTCCACGACGTGGCCAAGGCGGTCTACGAAGAGCAGAGCTTCGAGAACCGCATGCTCAAGAGCTACATCAAGAACTGGCCCGACGAAGAGGAAACCTCGGCCCGCTGAGCCTTGCCATCGGCGGGCTCTCGGCCGCGCACCTCATACCTGCCGTGGGACGGGCGTCCGGATGACGAGCGTGACGGCGACGATGAGCGCGACGAGCGCCACGACGTCGAACGGTCTCGGCCGCTCGCCGAGCAGTAGCACGCCACTCACGAAGCCCACGAGCGGCACCGCAAGCGAGCTGATGCCACTCACCTGGGCGGGCAGGCTGCGCACGAGCTCGTTCCAGGCGAACCAGCAGAAGCCGAAAACGATCAGGACATTGAAGCCGAGCCCCAACCAGGCGCTCGGTGCCGAAGGAAGCCACGGCCCCTCGGCAAGAAACATCGCCCCAAGCAGGATCGGCCAGCCGCCGACCAGGAAGCTCCAGAACATGAGCGAGGTCGTCGGCACGGAGGGCGGAATCCGCTTCGTGAGCACGATGCCGACCGCCCAGACGAAGCCCGAGGCGATCATGAGCAATGCGCCCACGGGTGCGGCACGCAGGGCGTGGATTTCCTCGGCGAGAAGGAGTGCGATGCCGAGCATGCCGATCGAGATCGCCACGAGCCGGCGTGTGGAGAGCGCATCGCCGAGCACGGTGCGCGAGAGGATGACCACCCAGAGCGGCATCGTGTAGGCGAGGATGCCAGCCCGCCCCGAGGGCAGGATCGAGAGCCCGGCCGCCGAGAGCAGGTTCCAGCCCGCCACGTTGGCGAGCGCGATCACCGCCACACGCGGCCAGAGCGCAGGGTCGATCGAAAGCGGCACCCGTCGGTGCAGGTTGTAGGCGAGAAACCAGCCGAGCCCCGAGAGCACACACCAGGAGCGGAAGACCCAGAAGTCGAGCTCCGCGAGCGCCATCTTCATGAGCGGCCAGTTGAGGCCCCAGAAGAGGACGACGGCGACGAAGAGCAGGCGAAGGCGTGGGGTCACGCCCTCGGCCGTTCGGATGCTTCTTCAGGGGCGATCTGCACGACGACCTTGCCAAGGACGCGACGGGCGGCCATGTCGGCCAAGGCGTCGCGCACCTCCTCGAAGCGGTAACGGCGCGTGATCGCGGGGGCGACCTGGCCTTGTGCGAACCACTCGGCCAGTTGCTTCATGTTGGCTGCATGCGCCTCGGGATGACGCATCATCGAGTCGCCCCAGTAGACGCCGAGGATGCGGCGTTCCTTGAGCAGTGCGAGGTTGAGCGGAATCTTCGGGATCTCGCCCGCCGCGAACCCGACCACGAGAAAGCGGCCATGCCAGCCGAGCGCGCGAAGCGCCGGTTCGCTGTAGGACCCGCCGACCGCGTCGTAGACCATGTCGAGGCCGGGTTTTCCGACGAGCGCATGGACTTCGTCGCGCCAGCCGTCCGCACTGTAATCCACCGTGTGATCGGCACCGAGCCGCGCGCAGAGCGCGAGCTTTTCGGCGTTCGAAGCCGCGGCGATCACGCGTGCGCCCATCGCCTTGGCGATCTGGATGGCGGCCGTGCCGACGCCGCCCGCGGCACCGAGGATCAGCACGGTCTCGTTGGCTTGGAGTTCACCTACGTTACGCAGGGCCCAGAGCGAGGTGCCGTAGGTGAAGACGAAGGCCGCCGCCTGTTCGAACGGGATCGGTCCGGGCAGTGGCACGACGTTACGCGCGGGCACCGCGGCACGCTCGGCGAACCCGCCGGTGCCCGCGAGACAGATCACCCGATCACCCGGTTTGACGTGATCGACGCCGTCGCCAACCGCTTCGACGACGCCCGCGAATTCGGAGCCCGGTACGAACGGCAGCGGCGGTTTGACCTGGTACTTGCCCTGGACGATCAACGCATCGGGGAAATTGAGCGAGGCGGCCTTGACGGCGACTACGACCTGCCCCGGCGCGGCCTCGGGGTCTGGAACGTCCTCGAAGGTGAGGTCCTCGATCGTGGTGAAGGCTCGACAGAGCCAGGCTTTCATGCGTGCGCTCCAGACACGCCGACCGGCGCTGGTAGCACTTCGCCTCGACATTCGCCGAAGCCGATGCGGCGGAAACCGTCGCGTTCGGCCCAGGCGGTGAAGATGACGGCGTCGCCATCTTCGAGAAAGGTGCGCAGCTCACCGTTGCCGAGCGTAATCGGCTTTTTGCCCCCCTCGGTGAGCTCGAGGAGTGCGCCTTGACTGCCGGGCGACGGCCCCGAGAGGGTGCCACTGCCGAGCAGGTCCCCCGCGGCCAGATTGCAGCCGTTGACGGTGTGATGCGTGACGAGCTGTGGCAAGGTCCAGTACATTGCCTCGGGCAGTCGCACGCGCGTGAGCCGCTCGGGCGACTGCCCCGATGCGCGCATGGCCTCGGTCTCGATCGCTACGTCGAGTGTGAGATCGAGCGCGCCGGCAACGGTGTTGGCGAGCGAGGTCAGGTAGGGCAGGGGCTCGGGTTCACCGTCGGCGCGCTGGAAGGGTACACGGAACGGCGCAAGCGCTTCCCAGGTCACGATCCAGGGCGAAATCGTCGTGGCGAAATTCTTGGCGAGGAATGGCCCGAGCGGCTGGTATTCCCACGCCTGGAGGTCGCGCGCCGACCAGTCGTTGAGCAGGCATAGACCGAAGATGTGCTCCTCGGCCGACTCGATCGGGATCGGGGCACCCAAGGCGTTGCCACTGCCGATGAAGAGCCCGAGTTCGAGTTCGTAGTCGAGCCGCCGGGAGGGCTGGAGTGCGGGCACGGTGTGGCCGGCGCCGCAGACCTGCCCCATCGGTCGGCTGAAGCGCTGCCCCGAGACCCGGATCGACGAGGCGCGGCCGTGGTATCCGATCGGCACCCAGCGGTAGTTGGGCAGAAGCGGGTTGTCCGGCCGGAAGAGGCGGCCGACATTGGTCGCGTGATGGATCGAGGCGTAGAAGTCCGTGTAGTCGCCAATCCGCGCTGGAACCGCGTGTTCGATGTCGGCGAGGGGCACGAGGCAGCCTCTGAGCACGCCTTCGTGCGGGCTGCCCTCGGCGAGCAGGCGCGATAAGGCGGCGCGCAGAGCGCCGTGCGCATCGCGCCCCATATCCATGAACCGGTTGAGGGTGGGCTCGGCGGCCGCCTGGATTGCCTGGGCTGCGGGGCCCGACAGCAGATGGAGTTTCGCGACCGCGGAGAGATCGAGCGCCTGGTCGCCGATTGCCACGGCTCCGCGCCATTCCTCCTTCGAGCCCGCGCGACGGATCACGCCGAAGGGCAGGTTCTGGATCGGGAAGTCGGCTTCGGGGGCGTTGGCTGCGTCCACGAAGGATCGCAGCCGTGGATCGTGTGTCTCGTTGATCGGAAGCATTCAGGGCAAAGGAAGATCGGGCGGGGCACGCGATGCTACCGTCAAGCATCCAGCGGGCTGCCGTCATGCATCCAGCGCGCGTGCTGCGGCGCCCGCTTGGTCTGCGACCACTCCTCGAGCATCGCCCATTTCACCTCGTCGAGGCGCCGCATCATCTCGGGCGTGCCCGTGTCGCAAGCGAGTTCGAGGCGGTGGCCATTCGGGTCGAAGAAATAGATTGATTGGAAGAGCGTGTGATTGGTCGGGCCGATGACCTCGATGCCCGCCGCTTCGAGCCGGGCCTTCGTTGCGAGCAGGGTGTCCATCGAGTCCACCTTGAGCGCGAGATGCTGCACCCACTTCGGTGTGTTGCGGTCGCGATCCATTGCAGGCTGCGTGGGCAACTCGAAGAACGCGAGCACGTTGCCGCCGCCGGCGTCGAGGAAGATGTGCATGTACGGATCAGGCTCGCCGGTCGAGGGTACGCGGTCCTCGGCGATCGCAAGGATGAACCGCATCCCGAGGTGCTTTTCGTACCACTCGACGGTTTCCTTGGCGTCGCGGCAGCGGTAGGCGACGTGATGCACGCCTTGCGGGATACGGGTGGAAGCGGTTGGGGCAGTCATGGAGCCTCCTTGCAGGCAGAGAGTGGGCCTGGCGGGCGGGCGAGGGCGAGCGCCTTGCGCAACGCGCCCACATCGCCGATTGCGTGGGCGAGGATCAGGATGAGCCGCGCGTTCAGGGCGTGGCTTTCGGCTTCATCGAGTCCGCGGTGGGCATCGATCAGGGCTTCGTAGAACGCATCCGCGGCCGAGAAGGGGCGAGGATGGGCGATCGTCGGATCGCGGAATCCAAGGCTGGATGTCACTACGGCTTTGGGCGAAGCGGCCGACGTCGTCGCCATGCCGATGCACTGGCCGCACGCCCGGGCGAGGCTGTCGGTAAGCCAGGCTTCGTCCCAGCACCGTGAACGGGCGCAAACGTGCTGGTCGGGACGAAAGAGGATCGTCGTGCCGGGCGCGGCCGCGTAGCGCTCGGCGAAGCGGCCACGGACATCGACGAGTGTTCGCGGGTCGTCTGTCCGGCGCTCGGCAGCGATGATGGTGAGCCGGACGTCGTGCGCCTGGGCCCAGCGCTCGGCGGTGGCGCGTGCGGCGTCTTCCGGGGCGTAGAGCACGAGGTCGAAGGCTCCACCAAGGCAGTCGATGAGCCAGATCTCGCCACCGTCGAGATCGAGCGGAACGTCCTCCGCCGGAGCACCTGGAGGCACGCCGCCTGACCAAACATCCCGATCCGGCGTCGACAAGGGCGAGGCGGTGTAGATCGTAGGCAGCGAAAGCCTGCCCGAGTTCACGAGCGCTCGGGCGAAGGCATGCTCACGCGCGAGTTCGAGCGTGGCATCGCGAAAGAGCCGGCTCACCGCGCCCTTGGGCGTGATGAAGTCGGTCGAGCGCGTCGAATTCATGATGTTCTCGTCGGCGGCTTCGATGCGCTCCGTGGAGTAGCTGTCGAGCAGCGTATCCGGCGAAAGGCCGTGCACGACGCGCGCGAGCTTCCAGGCCAGATTGTCGGCGTCCTGGATACCGCTGTTCGCGCCGCGGGCGCCGAAGGGCGAGACCTGATGCGCGGCATCACCCGCGAAGAGCACGCGCCCGTGCCGGAAGTCTTTCATCCGTCGGCACTGGAAGGTGTAGACGCTGGTCCAGGCGAGTTCGAACGGCCGCTCGGGCCCGAGCATCGCGCGGATGCGCGGGATCACGCGCTCGGGTTTTTTCTCCTCCTCGGGGTTGGCCTCCCAGCCCAACTGGAAGTCGATCCGCCAGAGCGAATCCGCCTGCCGGTGGAGGAGCACCGACTGCCCCGGGTGGAACGGCGGGTCGAACCAAAACCAGCGTTCTGCCGGAAAGTCGGCCTGCATGACGACATCGGCGATCAGGAAGCGGTCCTGAAAGACCTGGCCCTCGATGTCGAGCCCGAGCATGCGGCGGATCGGGCTTTTCGCCCCATCGGCCACGACGAGCCAGTCGGCTTCGAGGGTGTACTCGCCTTCAGGGGTCGCCACCGTGAGCGTGACGCGATCGTCGTGCGGGGCGACCACGGTCACGCGCGAGCGCCAGCGCAGGTCGCAGCCAAGTTCGTCCGCGCGGGCGACCAGGTACTCCTCGAGGTAGTACTGCTGCAGGTTCACCATGCCGGGCCGCTTGTGATCCGGCGTGGGCAGGAGCTCGAAGCGATAGACCTCCTGCTCGCGCAGGAACGTCCGGCCGACGTTCCAGGTGACACCTTTGCCGACGACGCGGTCGCCCACGCCGAGCCGGTCGAGGATCTCGAGCGTACGTTTGGCGTAGCACAAGCCCCGCGAGCCGACCGAGACCGTGTCGTCCTCGTCGAGGAGCACCGCATCGATGCCGTGGAGCTTGAGATCGATGAGTGTGGCAAGCCCGATCGGCCCAGCACCGACCACTGCCACCGGGTAGCGCCGGGCGGCACCGTCGAGCTCCGGTGGCCGACGGAAAGCGAACCGCGGGTAGACGTAGGACACGACAGCCCCGGCGATCTCAGGCAATCTCGCCAGATTGCGGTGCCGTCCCTTCGAGCGCACGCCACATCTCGAGATCGCGTTCTGCCGTCCAGATGCGCGGGTCCCGATGCCCCTGCGCGAGGTCATAGGCCCGCGAGACGTCGAAGGGCATGCAGTGATCGAAGATGACCCAGTGGCCGTACTTGGGTTTGAGCGCGTCATAGGTCCGCCGGTAGACGGCCTTCAGATCCTCGCCCGCGGCTACGCCCGCCTTGACCGCGGTGTAGAGCTCGCTCACGAAGGCACGCGTGCCCTCGATCGCTGCGCGCACGGTCTCCGGTGTCTTCAACGCCGGGCCCCGGCCCGGAACCAGCTTTTCTGCACCGAGGGCCGCGACACGGTCGAGGGTGGCCGGCCAATCCTCGTAGTAGCTGTCGCCCGCATAGGGTGTGGCATCGAACTCGACGAGATCGCCCGAAAAGCACACGCGTTCTCCGGGCAGCCAGACCACGGTGTCGCCCTTGGTGTGACCGCGCCCGAGCTGTAGGACCTGCACTTCGAGCTTGCCGAGCCAGAGCCGGAGCCGCCCGCTGAAGGTCATCGTGGGCCAGGTCAGGCCCGGCGGCACGGATTCCACCGCGCGAAACAAGCGCGGAAAGCGGCCGATCTCGCTCGCCTTGTCTGCTTCACCGCGCTCGACGATCAGGTCATAGGTGTCCTCGCTCGCGATGATGTGCTCCGCGCCGTAGGCCGAGGCCCCGAGCACGCGCACCGCGTGGTAGTGCGAAAGCACGACGTAGCGGATCGGTCGGTCGGTGACCTCGCGGATACGGCGGATCACGTCCTGGGCCATGACCGGCGTGGCCTGCGTGTCGATCACCATGACCGCATCATCCCCAATGATGATGCCGGTGTTCGGGTCGCCCTCGGCCGTGTAGGCCCAGGCGTGGTCGGAGAGGCGCTCGAAGGTGACCGTCTTTTCGGTCAGATCGGCTTGGGAGGCAAACGCTTTGCTCATGTTCGCTCGGTTCGGTCGGAGAAGGGGCGGCCCCCGGGGAGGCTTGCAGTTTAGTACGATTTTCGACTAACGTAAACGCATTCGTCAATGTTGAACTTGCGATCCGGCCCATGTCCGTCCCTCGTAAATCCCAACGCGGCATCCAGTCGATCGATGTAGGCATGCGGCTGCTTGCCGTGCTCGCCGAGGCGACCGAGGCCTTGCCGCTCAAGGAACTCGCGGCCCGGGCTGGCATGGGTGCCGCCAAGGCCCATGCCTATGTCGTGAGCTTCGGCCGTGCGGGGATGATCGAGCAGGATGCGGCAACTGGGCGCTACGACCTCGGGTCGCTCGCGTTGCGTCTGGGGCTTGCGAGCCTGAACCGTCTGGACCCCGTGCGGCTGGCCACGGCCATCCTGCCCGAGCTTGCTGCAATCACCGGCCACTCGGTTGCAATCGCGGTTTGGGGCAATCACGGCCCGACGATCGTGCGCTTCGAACAATCGTCCCGTCCAATCCACGTGAACATGCGAACCGGCACCGTGATGTCGATGACCGAGACGGCCACCGGGCTTGCCCTGACGGCGCATCGCTCGCCCGCGGCCATCGAAGCGGTGCTCGCTGCGCTCTGGCCGCGGGCGGCGGATCGCAATCCTGTTCGTGCGCGGCTTGCAGCACTCGCCCCGGTCTACGAGGAGGTGCGGCGGCGTGGGCTCGCCCGCGCGCAGGGGCATCCGGTGCCGGGTGTTCATGCCTTCTCCGCGCCGGTGTTCGATCACACGGGCGAGGCCGTCCTGGCACTCACCGTGCTCGGCCCCGCGGCCGAGTTCGATGTGCGCTGGTCGAGTCCGATCGCAGCGCAGTTGCGCGCAGCCGCATCCAATCTCTCCGCGCGACTGGGTGCCTGAGCAAGGGCAGACCCGACGCCCGTCGGTGCGTTGGAGGGGCAGCCACTAAACTCCCCGCCCATGTTCGAACGTGTTCGCGAAGACATCGCCAACATCCTGGCCAAGGACCCTGCCGCACGTTCGGCGCTGGATGTGTGGCTCTCCTACCCCGGGTTTCACGCCGTGCGCCTGCACCGGGTGGCCAACGCACTCTGGCGCCGTGGCTTTCGGCGTCTCGCGCGCTGGGTGTCGCACCTCTCGCGCTTTCTGACGGGGATCGAGATCCACCCCGGGGCGTTCATCGGCCGTCGGGTCTTCATCGACCACGGCATGGGCGTGGTCATTGGCGAGACGGCCGAGGTGCAGGACGACGTGACGATCTACCAGGGCGTGACCCTGGGCGGAACCTCGCTCGAAAAGGGTGTCAAGCGCCACCCCACGATCGCCCGGGGCGCCATCGTCAGTGCGGGGGCCAAGGTGCTGGGCGGATTTACCGTGGGCGAGGGCGCGCGTGTCGGCTCGAACGCGGTCGTGCTCAAACCCGTGCCGCCCGGGGCAACAGCCGTGGGCATCCCGGCGCGCATCATCACCGCCGAGGAGCAGCGGCGGCGCGAGGCGACCGCGCAAAAGATGGGGTTTTCCGCCTACGGTTTGTCCTCGAACATCGATGACCCGCTCGTGCAGGCGATTCATCGCATGCTCGACCACATCGCCGATCAAGACGAGCGCTTGAATGCGATTTGTTCAGCGCTCGAGGCTCAGGGCGTGGCCTGCGCGAACCTCAGGCGGGATACGGCCGATCTCAGGCAGATCGACGCGATGCTCGACGGCGAGTAGTTCGGGCGTCTCTAGCGGCAGGTCGCGGATTGATTGCAATCAAGGCAGCATAAGCAAAGCATGTATCGGCGCGTGATGAGCCTTCTTGGCGCGTGCGCCGAAACCTAGAATTCAGAGGTTTTTGTAGCACCCTCGCCTCACGGCGACGCCTATCGTGGACATGACTCTCAACCCGGCCATCCCGGCCGCTGTCGCCAGTGCAGACCACGGGCCTATCGAAGCAGATGCCGTCATCATCGGCGCGGGCCCGGTGGGACTGTTCCAGGTCTTCGAGCTTGGGCTGCTCGAAGTCCGTGCCCATGTCATCGACTCGCTCACCCAGCCCGGCGGTCAGCCGATCGAGCTCTACCCCGACAAGCCGATCTATGACATCCCTGCAGTGCCGGTCTGCACCGGCAAGGAACTGACCGATGCACTCATGAAGCAGGCCGAGCCGTTCAAGCCGACCTTTCACCTGGGTCAGGAAGTCTCCAAGCTCGTCCGCCGTGAGGACGGCCGATTCGACCTCGAAACCTCGCTCGGCAAGCGCTTCATCGCCAAGACCGTGTTCATCGCGGCGGGGGTCGGGGCGTTCACGCCGCGCAAACCGAAGGTGGAAGGTATCACCCAGTTCGAAGAGAACGGGCAACTCGCCTACCGCGTGAAGGATCCGCAGGTCTACGCGGGCAAGGATCTGGTCATCTTGGGCGGCGGAGACTCGGCACTCGACTGGACGCTCGCGCTGCAACCCATCGCCAACAGCGTCACCCTCGTGCACCGGCGGGCCGAGTTCCGCGCCCAGCCGGCGAGTGTGGCGAAGATGAAGGCGCTCGCCGAAGCGCACGAACTTCTCCACATCACCGGCCAGCTCACCGGTTTCGAGGCCGAGGGCGGCGTGTTGAAAGAGGTCAAGATCACCGGTCTCGATGGCGTGACCCGCCGCCTGCCGCTCGACAATCTGCTCTGCTTCTTCGGGCTCTCGCCCCGGCTCGGGCCGATCGCCGACTGGGGGCTTGACATCGAGCGCCGTCAGGTCAAGGTCGACACCGAGAAGTTCGAAACCAGCGTCCCCGGCATCTTTGCCGTGGGCGACATCAACACCTACCCCGGCAAGAAGAAGCTCATCCTCTCCGGATTCCATGAGGCGGCACTCGCTGCCTTCGGTGCGGTGCGCTACATCTTCCCCGAGAAGAAAGTCACGCTGCAGTACACCACGACCTCGACCAAGCTGCATGAGGTGCTGGGCGTCGAATCGCCCGTGTTCGACTGATTCCGCGGGAACCTCGCTGGCCAGCGCGCGGTCCGCAATGTCATGCGTTGCCCTCACCTGACCCCGCCCCTGGTCCTCGCCCTCCGAAACCGCCGCATCCGCGCTGCTCTCGCGGTCACAGCGTTTTGGGCGGCTTTTGGCGCGGCGTTGACCCCGCTCGGCGGCTGCGCGTCCCGCGTCGATTCGGTTGTGCTGCCGGGCGAGGGCGGTGCGCGGCCTGCCCTCCCGGCGGCGAATCTCTCGGTGCCGTCCGATCGGATCGAGTCGCTCGATTTCGACTGGCGGGACGAGGCGCGCGGACGGAGCGTTCCGGCCCGCCTCTACCTGCCGCGGAGCGAAGGAGGCATGCCCGAGGCCGTGCCGCTCGTGATCTTCTCGCACGGCATGGGCGGCAGCCGCTTCGGCTACACCTACCTCGGCCGCTATTGGGCGAGCCAAGGTTTGGCCACCTTGCACATCCAGCACGAGGGGTCGGATCGAAGTGTCTGGACCGCCGGCGGCTGGAATGTCGTGTCGAGTCTGCGCGCGGCAGCCAGCGAGGAAAACGCCATCGCCCGGGCCGAGGATGTCTCCTTCGCGATCACGCGAGCGCTGGCCGAACCAAGCCTGGCCGGTCGCCTGCGAGCGGAGGCAATCGCGGTGGCCGGCCACTCCTACGGGGCAAACACGGCGCTGCTCGTGGGCGGGGCCACGGTCGAGCGGGCGGGCAAGAAGCTGACTCGCCAGGACCCGCGGGTCAAGGCGCTCGTGTTGATCTCGGCGCCGCCGTTCGTGGGAGAGACGGACATGCACTCGATTCTTGCGCCAGTGAATGTGCCGACGCTACACATCACCGGAACCGACGACGTGATCCGCATCCCCGGGTACTACTCGGGTCTCGCGGATCGCATCGCGGTATTCGATGCCGTCGGCGGCCGCGACAAGACGCTGCTCGTGCTCCAGGGCGCGAGCCATGGCGTGTTCACCGACCGCATCGCAGCCGCAACGCCGGAAGCCAACTCGGCCATCAAGACTGCCACCCGTGAGGCCAGCGCATTGTTCCTCCGCTCGGTGTTGCTTGGCGAGCCGCGCGGCGCGCTTTTGGCCTGGCGCGACGCCACGGATCAAGCCGGCCGCGATCGCGTGATCGAACGCTTCGTGCTACCACCGGCGCCCGCGACCAACGCGGTCACCACGCGAGTGTCTGCGCGGGCAGGCTGGGCAGATTGATCTGCAGCTGGCCGCGTGTGCGGACGGACGAGAGATCCACGCTGCCGGACACCGGTGCGGGCTCCCCTCGCGATCGGATCAGGCATTGAGTGGCCACGCCGCTCGGCGTGCAGTCGGCGGTGATCTCGCCGATCGCCTGAACGTTGCCGGGCGCCGCGGCCACGACCAGCCCACGGACGCTCGCCGTGCCCTTGACGGCCAGCAGCGACCGGTCGGCACGTACCTCGTCGATGACGAGCTCGAGCTGATCTACCGTGGCGCGCGGCGTGCCCTGCAGACTGACCTGAATCGGGAGCTTGGCGCGCAATCCCCGCCCTTCGAGACGGGCTCTGTGATCGATGGCGAGCGCGCCGCTGAGCGCGCCGTCGAGCGCGCAGGCCACGCGCAATGACCATTCGGGTCGGCATTGCCAACTGAGGCGCTGCGTGGCGGGTACCCACGGGGAGGCAAGTTCGGCCTCGCCGCGCCAGAGCGTTCCGCTGGCACGTTCGATGCGAAGATAGGGGCGTACCTGCTCGGGCAGCCGCGCAAGCGCGAAACTCGCGGGAAACTGCGCCACGAGCGTGAACAGCAGGACCGCGAGCGCGAGGATGCCAAGGCCAAATCGGGACAGCCCGTTCAGTCGGTGAGGCACACGCATCACTCTCGCCCTGCGCTCGTGAGCGTGAAACGGCCGCCGGCTTCGCGACGAAGCGTGGCGCGTTCGACCACGCGCCCTTGGGCTTCGGCTGCCGCGAGCGCGGCAGCGAGGCGCTCTGGACTGTCTGCCGAGAGGCGCAATTCATTGCCTGCCGCGGTCGCGGTCGCGGTCGCGCCCGTCGGCTGTGCCGGTGTCACCTCCTTGTGCCCAATCCACGCATTCCCGCGCATCACGTCGGCGCGGCGTGCGCCTTCCGCTGCGCGCCAGCGGTCCGCCGCGACGCTGGCGGCAACCAGCGCCAGGATGCCGACGGCCAGGAAGCCGCGTCTGCGAACGACCGGCGAGGCGAGGGCCGCGCGCCAGGGATCGGCGCGGCGGTCGCTCGCGGAGGCGGCTGAGCGAAAAGGGCTCGCAAGACTCATGGCACTCGGCGCTCCACGCGAAGGCGCACTTCCTCGCCCTGGACCACGGCCTGGGTGGCAAGGCCATTGAGCCCGAGCGCCCGCTCGATGCCGGGAAGGGATGCCCCGGCCCGGAGGGTCAGCACCCAGCGCCCGTCGGCGTAGTCTGCGGCCACGAGGGCGTCGGACAGGTCGGGTACCGCCTGCAGCGTGCGCAGGAGGAGGAGCCCGGCGGTGCTGCCGGAGGTCACGGCCACGGCACCCGCCGAAGGCGGGTTTGCAGTCGCTGGGCTCCGGGGAGTCGACACCGTCTGCAGCACAGGCAGCACGGACGCACCAAACAGGAGGAGCGCCGCAGCACAGACGGCAGCAAGTGCGCGATCGATCGCTGACCAACCCCGAGCCGGGACTGGCGGTGGCGGCGGGCGAAGGTCAACACGTTGCGTCGCCGGCAGGTCTGCCTCGGCGATGGTGCGCACGGTGAGGCCGCTTGCGGCTTCCCAAAGGGCGATCTGTGCTGCCTTCGGGACTTGGCTCGGTGACACGAGCACCAGCTCGCGGGCGCCGCGCGAGGCTGCGATCAGCATGAGCAGGGCGGGAGGCAGGGCGTCGGTCAGAAGAGCGCCGGGAGCCGCCAGTTCCGCGAGTCCCCCGGGACCGATGGCAAAGCCGCCGGGTGCATCGAACCAGTAGACCGCTCCACCGTCGGCGAGCGTGAGCCATTCGGTGCGATCGACGGTGCGATCGACGGTGCGATCGATCTCTTCGGCCATGTCCGAGCCCTCCACCCAGGCGATCAGGCAATCGTCGCCGGTCTCCTGGAAGGCGGCCGCGCGTCGCACGGCAAGGCGCAGGTCGCGCGTGGTCACACCAAGGTCTCGCGCGAGGACAAGCCCGGCTGCCCGCGCGAGATCGTCGGCGTCGAGCCCTCGGGCACCCGGGATCACGGTGCGAATGAGCCCGAAGCCGACGGGCAGCGCGGGGCGTCGGGCGGGTGCTTCAGGCATTCGTGGTGAGGCGTCGGATGATCGAGGGGCGCGCAGTCGCCGGTCGGTGGATGCGCAACTGTAGTCGATGGTCCACGCTGCCGTAGCGAATGCGGGCGTCCACGCCGAAGTACTCGCTGCCTGCGGAGAGGAGTCCATCGGGCAGGGCGGTGCGAAGCCGCGCCGGCAGTTCGGCCGCCGAGGTCAGCGGCCGTGTGCCGCGTTCCTGGATGAACTGGGCGAGGACGGCTGCCTCGACATCGGGCAGAAGCGCTGCGAGCAACGCCGCATCCGCAGTGTTTGCGTTGACGCGGGTCGGTGTCGGCAGAACCACGACATGCCCCGCGAGGGCTGCGATCTCCGTGTCCCCGAAGCCCGGCACGCGGCGCAGGTCCGCGAGATCGGCCAGCGGCATGTTCCCGAGACGCCGGCCGTAGCGTTGCTGCTCGCTCTGGCCGCTCGCGGTGAGCTCATCGAGGTCGAGCGCATCGGCGAGCGTGTCCGCCAGATCGGGGCTGAGCCCGAGCGCGGCAAACACCCGGCGGGCCGCAGCGAGTGCCGCGGGCACGGTGACGCCGCGCTCGACCAGGCTGTTCAGGTTGAACTGCGCCTGCAGATCGACGATGTGGCCCTCGAGCGTGCCCCCTTCGATCGGCGTGGCCGGCAGCCGTGTCGCCCACGGCTCGGCGAGGTGGTCGGCGTCTCCGCGCAGCCGATCCGCCTCGAGCACCGCCAATGCCCAGGCGGACGCACCATCGGCCAGCGTGTAGGCAGCGTTCAGATCGGCGGCCCGGCGCTCGCGCCCGATCCAGTCCGCGATCGGCGCGAGCATCTGCGCGGCAACTGCCGCACCGAGCGCGGTCAGGAGCATGGCGAGGACCAGGGCCGCACCCCGATGCGGCAATGTCCACGAGGTCTTCATCTGAGCACCCACAACCGCTCGATGTCGCCCCGCTGACCCGGCAGCCGAAGCGTGAGGCGCAAGGCGAGCGGGTAGGCCTCCGTCTGCGGGGTCCAGGCCCGCCCGTCGGCACTGAAGGCGAGCCGAACCCCCTCTGCGCCCAGCGCGACTTCCCACGCGCTCGTCCCGACGCTCCGGCGCACGTTCCAGCGGCCGTCGGCTGTAGGCGTCCAGCGCCATTCGATTTCGGACGATGGTGAGGTGGCGTCGACCGGTACGAGTGAGAAGCGAAGCGCTTCCGTACTGCCCGAGAAGCGAACGAACTCCGCCCGCCGGAGGTCGCTTTCGAGCGACTCGAAGATCGTCTCGACGCGCTGCCAGGTGAGGGCGTCGGCCCGTGATTGATCACGTGCCTGCTGCAACACGTCGATGGCGCGCCAGCCTGCGATGCTGATGACCGAGGTGATGGCGATGGCGATGAGGATCTCCACCAGCGTCATGCCGATGGAATGCGCGCGCGTGCGGCGAGCAACGCTCATCGACGTGCGGCCGAGGCGAAGCCCACGGCGCGGGCGAGCACGTTGCCGGGCGCAGCATCGCCGTCTGCCGCGCGGCGGACCTGGACTTCAACCCGCGAAAACAGTGGACTGGGCGTGGACTCCACGCGGAGCGCGACCTCGAATCGCACCCCGCCCTGCAACACATCCCGCCGCATCGACTGCCCCGGTGCGAGCTGTGATGGGTCGAGCCGGAGTGCCGCCAGCTCATTGTGGGCCACCCAGCGGGCGAACGTGCGGTCACGGAGGAAGCCTTGATCGGCCGTGGCCAGAAAGGCACCTCTCGAGGCGGCGATCAGGCCGACCGAGAGGACGACCAAGGCGACGAGTACTTCGATCAGGCTGAATCCGGAAGCCCTCTGCCCTTGGGAGAGGGTTGAGGTCAGGGGATCGATCAGCGCATCCTCAGAGATTCCAGGTGCCGATGTCCGCGGCTTCACCCTCGCCTCCGGTCTTGCCATCGGCACCCATGCTCCAGACGTCGAACTCGCCGCGGAGTCCGGGACTGGCGTACTGGTAGGGCGCGCCCCAAGGGTCGGCGGGCAGCCGAGGGATGTAACCGCCGCTCCGCCAGTTCGGCGGAATCGGCTCGATCGTCGGCTTCTCCACCAACGCCTTCAGACCTTGTGCCGCGGTGGGCAACCGACCGTTGTCGAGCCGATACATCGCGAGCGCCTGGGATAACGTGGCCACGTCCTGCTTGGCGGCCGCCACGCGCGCATCATGCGCCCGTCCCACGACGTTCGGGACGATCACGGCGGCGAGGATGCCGAGGATCAGCACGACGACCATCACTTCGATCAGCGTGAAGCCTCGATCGCGTGGTGAACGGCGCCAGGTGCGAACCATGCCAAGAGAGCAGTCCACGGGGAGGGCGGCAAGGAGCATCATCATGGAAAATTATAGGAAACGCCCTCTCGGGCTCGCCGGCGCGGCAACGCCGATCTCTGACACCTTGCTGAAACGAATCTCGAGCCTCGCCGGCGCGCTCGCCGCCTTTACGTTCCTCGCGCTCCTCGCGTGGGTGGCGCTGCCGCATTGGCCGGTACGGACGGTCGCCGAAGGCGTACAGCTCGTGATTCCGCAGGGGGCGTCATTGCAGAAGATCGCCGTCGAGATCGAGCGCATTGGTGTTGCGCCGGCATGGACCGTGCGGCTCGTCGCCCGCATTCGTGGCAGCGCCAAGCGCTTGATGCCGGGCACCTACCGATTGGACGGCATCGACGACGTGGGCGACCTGCTCGAGGCCATCGAATCCGGGCGCGCGCTCCTCGCTACCCTGACGCTGGTCGAGGGGATGAATCTGCGTGATGTGCATGCCCTGCTCGAGAAGGCCGCGCAGCCCCCGCATCGCCTGTCGCTCGACGAGGTCAAGACGATCGACGACATCAATAGGCACTTCGGCGAGGGCTACGGGTCGGCGGAAGGCTGGTTTTTCCCGGACACCTATGCGATTGCGCCGGGATCGTCCGCGCGCGCACTGCTTGCGACGATGAACGAACGCATGAAGCGGGAACTCGATCAGGTCTGGCGGGCGCGCGCGCCGAACCTGCCGCTCCAGAGCCCGTATGAAGCACTGATCCTCGCCTCGATCATCGAGAAGGAGACCGGACGCGAGGCGGACCGACTGCTCGTTGCGTCCGTGTTCATCAACCGGCTTCGCCTCGGTATGCGCCTGCAGACCGATCCCACCGTGATCTACGGCCTGGGTTCCGCCTTCGATGGCGATCTGCGCAAGCGTGATCTCGTGACCGATACCCCCTACAACACCTACACCCGAGCTGGCTTGCCGCCCACACCGATCGCGATGCCCGGTCGGGCGTCGCTTCGGGCCGCGGTGGCGCCAGCCGAGACGGACTATCTCTACTTCGTCGCGCGTGGTGATGGGTCGAGCGAGTTTTCGCGTAACCTGGCCGAGCATAATCGCGCCGTGGCGCGCTACCAGCTCAAGCCATGACCTCCCTCGAACCCGGCCCCGACCGTGTTCTTCCGCGCGGGGCACGATTCATCACGGTCGAAGGCATCGATGGGGCGGGCAAGAGCTCGCACATCGCCGCCATCGCAGATCGACTGCGCGCCCACGGCGCGACCGTCGTTGTCACCCGCGAGCCAGGCGGCACCACCGTGGGCGAGGCGATCCGCGGTCTCTTCCTTGACCACGGCATGAGCCCGGACACCGAAACACTCCTCGTTTTCGCCGCCCGGCGCGAACACCTCGAGCGTGTCGTCTGGCCCGCGCTCGACCGGGGCGAGTGGGTGGTCTGCGACCGCTTCACCGACGCAACCGTGGCCTACCAAGGGCATGGCCGTGGGCTCGGCGCCGCGCGCGTGGACGCCCTCGCAGAGTGGGTCCATCCGGGTTTTCTGCCCCGGCTCACCTTTCTCTTCGATCTCGCACCTGAAGTGGCGCGCACGCGCGTCGCGGGCCGATCCGGGCTGGATCGGATCGAGGCCGAGGCCCAAGGCTTTCATGAGCGGGTGCGCGAGGGGTATCTGGTGCGGGCCGCGGCCGAACCGGCCCGCTTTTGCTTGCTCGACGCCGCACTGCCGATCGAGGTGCTTCGCGAGACGATTGCGCGTCGGCTCGACCGGCATCTGGCCGAGGTCGGCGCGTGAGTCCCGCGTCGCTGCCCTGGGTGGAGGCGTGGCTGCCGGGGGCCCGGGCGCAGGTGTTGTCGCGCCATCACGCCTGGCTGATTGCCGGGCGGCGTGGGGATGGCCTGGCCCACGCCGCGCGGGCGCTGGCCGCCTCCATCCTCTGCGAGCGCCCACGCGCTGGAGGCGCCTGCGGTGAATGCGAGAGCTGCCACTGGCGGACGGCCGGTGCGCATCCGGATCTCCTGCACCTCACCGTCGAAGCGGCCGATGACGAGACCTTTCGTCTGCCCACGATCAAGGTCGATGCGGCACGCGCGGCAGTGGACTTCGCCACCCGCTCGGCCAGTTCGGAACGCGGCCGGGTCATCCTGGTCGAGCCGGCCGATGCACTCTCGCTCGAAAGTGCGAACGCCCTCCTCAAGGTGCTCGAAGAGCCCGCGGCCGACACGCGCTGGTTGCTCGTCGCTGAGCGCCCCGCGCGGCTCCTGCCCACACTGCGCTCGCGTGCGCTCCGGCTCGTGCTGCCTCGACCGACCGCTGCGCAGGCGCTCGCCGTGCTGACCCGGGCGGGGCTCGCCGAGACCCGAGCGAGGAAGGAACTCCGGCTCCATTCCGGCGCGCCGATGGCCGTGCTCGATGCCAACGCATCTGAGGCAGATCTGACTGAGGCGCGCGACCGCTTCCTCGGGGCGCTGTCCGAACCGCGCGAGCTCTCCGCGCTCGCATGGGGGCAGTGGGTGGATCTCGGCGGCAAACTGGGCCGCCGCCAGCGCTTTGGCGCGATCCTGTCTTGGCTCTCGCTCTGGCTCGCCGAGCGGCAGCGCGTGCTCGCGGGCGTGCCGCCCCGCGTGCTGGCCGTGGAGGGCTTGCGCCAGAGCCCTGAACCTCGCGAGCGTGGCGCACTCCTGCGCTACTATCGCGACGTGCAGCGTGCGCTTGCGCTGCCTGACTCGACGCTGGCCGCGCGTGTCCAAGTGGAGCGCCTGCTGCTCGAGTTCCGGGCGTTATTCACGCCTTGATGGCGCGCCCGTCCGGCCCGATCTTTCCGTCCTCGCTCCGACTGTCCACCTCCGCGTTCCATGTCCGACGTTACTGGCTCTCCGAGCATGCGCTCTGGCGTTCTTTCCCTGCACATCCGGGAGCGAACGGCGCTCTATGCTGCCTACATCCCTTGGGTGGATGGCGGCGGCATCTTCGTGCCCACGGCCAAGCCGTACAAGCTCGGCGACGAAGTGTTCATGCTGCTCACGCTGATAGACGACCCGAACCGCATCGCCGTTCAGGGCAAGGTGGTCTGGGTCACCCCGCCGGGCATCCAGGGCGCGCGCGCGCAGGGCATCGGTGTTCAGTTCAGTCGCGATGAGACCGGGCACGCGGCGAAGAGCCGGATCGAGGGGCTGCTCGGCGGACTGCTCGCGTCATCGCGCCCGACGCATACGATGTAGCGCCGCTGCCTCCCCCGCGGCCCGCTCGCGAAGGGTTCGCTGAAGGGTTCGCTGAAGGGTTCGCGGGAGGGCTCGCAGTTTTTGATTGTTCCGATGTTCGTCGACTCCCACTGCCACATCGACTTTCCCGATTTCGCGGGCGAGATCGATGCCCTGCTCGGTCGCATGGCCGAAGCGCACGTCACGCATGCGCTTTGCGTCTCGGTCACGCTCGAGGACTGGCCGAGGGTGCTCGCACTCGCCGCCTCACATGATCGCCTGTTCGCGACCGTGGGCGTCCACCCGGATTACGAGGGCATCGAGGAGCCCACGGTCGAGCAGCTCACCGCGCGGGCGGCCGATCCACGCATCGTCGCCATCGGCGAGACCGGGCTCGACTACTATCGCCTGACAGGCGATCTCGAGTGGCAGCGCGAGCGCTTCCGCACTCACATCCGCGCAGCGCGCGCCTCGGGCAAGCCGCTCGTGATCCATACGCGGAGCGCCGCCGAGGACACCCTGCGCATCATGCGCGAAGAGGGGGCGGACCAGGCGGGCGGGGTCATGCACTGCTTCACCGAGACGCAAGCGGTGGCGGATGCTGCCATCGAGATGGGCTTCTACATCTCGTTCTCCGGCATCGTCAGCTTCAGGAATGCCCGCGCCCTGCACGAGGTCGCCCGGCACGTGCCGCTCGAGCGTATGCTGATCGAGACCGATTCGCCCTATCTCGCGCCGGTGCCGCATCGTGGACGACGCAATGAACCATCGTACGTCCCCCACGTGGCCGCGGCGATCGCCCAACTGCGGGGTGAGCCGGTGGAAACGATCGCCCACGCGACCAGTTACAACTTCTTCAACCTGTTCGGGATCTCCGCATGACTGCCGCTCGACTGACATATCGACTTTTAGGCCTGATCGGTGCGTGCGCGCTGGCTGCGAGCGTATTGCCGGCGGCCGCCCAGATCCGCATGGAGCCGGCCCCTGTGATCGCGCCTCAGGTGCGCGAGCTGTTCAAGATGATCGAGCTCGAACGCGAGAGTTCGGTTCGCGATCTGCTGCTGCGCGGGGTCAAGGCCGATGCCACCGACGAACGCGGCGACAGCGCGCTCATGGTGGCTGCGCGTCTTGGCAGCTTGCCGGTGGTGCGCGTCCTGCTCGATGCAGGGGCCAGCGTGAATGCGCGCAACAAATGGGGTGATTCGGCGTTGATGATGGCCGCGATCCAGGGCCACGAGCCGGTCGTGCGCCTACTCCGCCAGCGCGGTGCGGACATCAACAATCCGGGCTGGACGGCGTTGCACTACGCCGCGGTGGCCGGTCATGCGTCGATCGTCAAGTATCTGCTCGATCAGGGAGCGAACCCGAATGCGCAGTCGCCCAACGGCGTGACTGCGCTGCACATGGCGGCGAGAGAGAACAAGACCGAAGCGCTCGCTGTTTTGCTCGACTACGGTGCGAGCCCGGCCATCAAGAATGAAAAGGGCGAGACTCCCCTCGACTGGGCGCGCCGCGAGGAACACCAGGCGGCGACCGAGCTCCTTTTGAGGGCGAAGTAGCGCGTCAGGCCTCGGCCGTGGCCGTGGCAGCCACCGCGTCGGCAATCGCGCGGGCCCCCTGTGCGGACAGGGCGGCATCATCGGCCTCCACCATCACGCGAACCACGGGTTCCGTTCCCGAGGGTCGGAGCAGGACGCGCCCGCGCCCGGCGAGGCGACGTTCCCAGTCCGACAGCGCGGACTTCACGCGCGGGTCGTCGCGCCATGGGATCGCGCGATCGATGCGCACGTTGACGAGGGTCTGCGGGAGCAGGGTCACGTCGGCCGCGGCGTCGGCCAGAGATTCTTCGTTCTCGACCAGGGCACGCAGCACTTCGAGCGCCGCGAGGGTCGCATCCCCCGTGGTGTGGCGATCGAGGCAGAGGATGTGGCCCGAGTTCTCCCCGCCGATGAGCCAGCCGCGCTCCCTGAGCATCTCGAGGACGTAGCGGTCGCCGACCTTGGCCCGTGCGAACGGGATGCCGTGCCGGCCGAACGCGGCCTCGAGGCCGTAATTGGTCATGAGCGTGCCGACCACGCCGCCCACGAGGCCTTCGCGCCGGGCACGGTGACGCGCGATCACGTAGACCAGCTGGTCGCCGTCGAACGTCCGCCCGTGCTGGTCGGCCATGAGCAGTCGATCAGCGTCCCCGTCGAGCGCAATACCGACGTCGGCGCCGTGCTTCACGACCTGCTCGCGCAGATGCTCCGGGTGTGTCGCTCCGACGTCGCGATTGATGTTGAATCCGTCGGGCGAGCAGCCGGTGGTGATGACTTCGGCCCCGAGTTCATGGAACACTGCGGGGGCCGCCTGGTAGGCGGCACCATGAGCGCAGTCGACCACGATACGCAAGCCACGGAGCGTGAGGTGGGCGGGCAGGGCGCGCTTGCAGAACTCGACATAGCGGCCCACCGCGTCGTTGAGCCGCCGCGCGCGGCCCAGCTCACCCGACGACACGCAGCGGATGCCCAGATCGAACTCGCGCTCGATCTCGAGCTCCGAGGCGTCGGATAGTTTGTCGCCGGCGGCGTCGAAGAACTTGATCCCGTTGTCGCCGAACGGGTTGTGCGAAGCCGAAATGACCAGCCCGGCGTCGAGCCTGAGCGCCCGGGTGATGTAGGCGATGCCCGGCGTGGGCAGCGGCCCGGTCAGCACCACGTCGACCCCGGCCGAGGAGAGACCCGCCTCGAGCGCGGCCTCGAGCATGTAGCCCGAGATTCGGGTGTCCTTGCCGATGCAGACGGTCGGCCGCCCTGCTCCGCGATGCGCGCTGCGGAGGACACGCCCGGTGGCATGGCCCAGTCGCAGCACGAAATCCGGCGTGATCGGCGGCTGGCCGACCTCGCCACGCACGCCGTCGGTGCCGAAATACTTGCGCTCGCTCATGCGCCCGATTTTACGAGCCACCCCGGTGCGAGGGGCGCTCGGGCATGCGCTCGTTGCGGGCAGGGATCAGGGCGGCTTCGGCCGGGGCTTGACCACGATCACGTGCGGGTAGGCCCAGGCCCGATACGGCCACGGTGGTTCCCAGCGCAGCAATCGCTCCCGCTCCTCCGCCTTGGCGATCTCGAGGCGCTGCAACTCGTCGAGCACCCGATCGGGCAGCCCCTCAGCCTTGAGCCGCGCGAAATCAGAGCCCTGAAGGCCATAGGCGGCGGGCTGCGCGCGGACCATGGCCACGAGCGTGTCCAAGCTCTCACCTTGCTTAGCCCGGGCGACCAACTGCTCGATGGTGACCCGCTCGGCAGTGGGCAGAAGCGTGGCGCACCCCGCGAGGGCCATGCCGAGCAGCGCGGCCCAGGCGAGCTGCAGGCGCCGCGGGCGGACGGGGTGCGTCGCAGGGCACGTTGAGGGTGGGGTCAACATAACAACACCTCGAGCAGTCGATGGCACATCTCTTCGATCATGCCCGGTCAAGTCGGGTTCCGCGTCGGGGGCCTAGGGCTTTGCTACCATCGGTTGATCTCCCCTTTTCCTGGGTCTGGACCTCCGGATGAGCATTTCCTCCGACGCTCTCGCCATCGCCGAGCAGCAGCTTCTGGCGCCGACCGGCCTGACCGTCGACCTGCTGGCGAAGCGCATGGGCACGATGTTGAGCCGTGGTGTCTCGCATGGCGATTTCTACCTCGAACATCACCGCTCCGAAAGCTGGAGCCTGGAGGAGGGCATCGTCAAGAGCGGCAGCTTCTCGATCCAGCAGGGCATCGGCGTGCGCGCCATCGTGGGCGAGCAGACGGCCTTTGCCTACTCGGGCGATCTCGGGCTCGATTCGATCGAGCGCGCGGTGCAGACCGTGGCCACCATCGGGCGCAGCGGTCAGAGCCGCTCGGTGGCTGTTGCCGCGCCGACGACACCGGGCGCACTCTACCGTCGCGAGGACCCACTGGAGAGCATCCCGGACGCAGCCAAGATCGGTCTGCTCACCCGCATCGAGCGCTACGCCCGCGCCCGCGACCCGCGGGTTACCCAGGTGATGGCCAATCTCGGCTGCGAGTACGTGGTCATGCTGGTGTTGCGCAGCGACGGCGTTCTCGCGGCGGACGTGCGACCCCTCTGCCGTTTGAACGTATCGGTCATCGTCGAGGCCAACGGTCGCCGCGAGCAGGGGCGCGCCGGCGGTGGCGGTCGCTACGGCCTCGATCGCTTCGATGCCGCAACACTCGAGCGCTGGGCGCACAAGGCGGTGGATGCCGCGGTGTTGAACCTCGATGCGCGACCGGCTCCCGCCGGCGTGATGCCGGTCGTGCTCGGCCCCGGTTGGCCGGGTGTGCTCCTGCACGAGGCGGTGGGCCACGGCCTCGAGGGTGACTTCAACCGCAAGGGCTCTTCCGCCTTCAGCGGCCGGATCGGTGAGCGGGTCGCTGCACCTGGGGTGACCGTGCTCGACGACGGTACGCTGCCCGACCGCCGCGGCTCGCTGAACGTGGATGACGAGGGGGTTCCGACCCAGGCGACGGTACTGATCGAGGACGGCATCCTGCGCGGCTATATGCAGGACACGCTGAATGCCCGCCTCATGGGGGTGGCACCCACGGGCAACGGGCGTCGCGAAAGCCATGCGCATCTGCCGATGCCGCGCATGACCAACACCTACATGCTGGGCGGCGATCGCGACCCGGCCGAGATCATCGCTAGCGTCGACGAGGGTATCTACGCCGTCAACTTTGGCGGCGGACAGGTCGACATCACCAGTGGCAAGTTCACCTTCAGCATGGATGAGGCCTGGAAGATCGAGAAGGGGCGACTCGCCTACCCGATCAAGGGCGCCACGCTGATCGGCAATGGTCCGGATGCGCTGACCCGGGTCACCTTGATCGGCAACGACATGCAGCTCGATGAAGGCGTCGGCATGTGCGGCAAGGAAGGTCAGAGTGTGCCAGTGGGCATCGGCCAGCCGACGCTGCGCATCGAGGGGTTGACCGTGGGCGGCACAGGCTGAGCCCGCGATCGCCACGCACCCCGGGGTGAGGCGCCCTGTCGCGATCGCCAAGCCGACGCCGTCTATCGTGCTGTCATTCACCCCTACCCGGAAGCTGCCCGTGGCCATCTCACGCTTCACCCTCCCATTCGTCGCCGCTGCCGCCGTCCTCGGCTTGGCTGCCTGCGGTCCATCACCCGAGCAGATGGCTCAGGAAAAGGCCCAGAAGGAGCTGGAGGAGGCGACCCGGAGGCTGGAAGCCGCTGGCAAGCAGATGGAGGCGGCCGCCATCAAGGGGGGCGCCGAGGCTGCGGCTGCGGCGGGCGAGGCGATGAAAGCGCTTGGCGCCATGGCCGGCGCCGCGGCAGGCGCAGCGGGCAGTGGCAGCTTCGATCCGGTCGACTTCCGGCGTCTGCGTGAGGCCCTGCCGGCCGAGCTGCCCGGCTTCGAGAAGCCCGAAAGCTCCGGCGAGAAGAACAGCGTGTTCGGTATTTCGGTGTCCGAGGCGACAAAGCGCTTCCGCACGGCGGACGGCGCGCGCAGCGTCGAGATCAAGGTGCTCGATCCAGGCACCATGAGCGGCCCGTTCGCTCTCGCGCACTCGTGGCTCTCGATAGAAGTAGACAAGGAAAGCGCCGACGGCTATGAGAAGACGTCGACGAGCCAGGGGCGGCGCATGCATGAGTCGTGGCAGAAAACCGCTCAGCGCGCCGAGATTCGTACCGTCGTCGGCGGGCGCTTACTGGTCGAGGTCGAGACCGTCGGCCTGCCGATGGCCGAGACCCGCGCGCTCCTGTCGCGGATCGACTTCGGCAAGCTGGAAGCGATGAAGGGTGAAGGCAAACGCTCCTGAGCCCGTTACGCGACTGTCGCCGTGCTCAGCTCACGTTGGCCGTCTGCATCAAGTCTTCGAGCAGCGCGACCGAGATCGGACCGGACACGGCGTAGGGGTCGAGCGTCGGCTTGGCGGAATACTTGAGCAGAACGGCTGCGTTCACTCGGTCGAAACTCACCTTGCCCATCGACCAGACGGCAAACTTGCGTGAGGGGATTTCCTCGAAGTGCAGGATCTGCAAGTCCTGGTGCCGCGGGTCTCGCGCGATGCGCAGGTAAGTCTCGTTGACCTCCTTGCGCCCGCCTTCGAGCATCTGAAGAAAGACATAGCCGTTCGTGCAAAGCACGCCGGTAATGCCGTGGGCGGGGTTGTTGCGGCGTGACGAGGCGAGGATCTCGTCGAACGCGGAGGGGGTGAGGGCTGCCGTGGCGCGGCTGGCATACACGAGACGGACGAGCATGGTTGAGCGCTCCGTGAATCAGGATTTTCGGCTGTCGATGAGGGCGAGGAATTCACGACGCAGGTTCGCATCCTTCAAGAAGGACCCGCGCATGACGCTGTTGATCATCTTCGAATCCATGTCCTTGACGCCGCGCCAGTGCATGCAGAAGTGGTCGGCCTCCATGACGACGGCGAGTCCATCGGGCTGAATCTTCTCCTGCAGCAGGTTGGCGAGTTGCGTCACTGCCTCCTCCTGTATCTGAGGCCGGGACATGATCCAGTCGGCGAGACGGGCATATTTCGACAGACCGATCAGGTTCGAGTGCTGGTTGGGCATGACGCCGATCCAGACGCGACCGATGATCGGGCACAGATGGTGCGAACACGCCGAGCGGATGGTGATCGGCCCCACGATCAACAGCTCGTTCAACTGCTCGACGTTGGGGAACTCGGTCACCGCGGGGGCGGCGTAGTAGCGCCCGCGGAAGATCTCGTGCAGGTACATCTTCGCCACCCTGCGGGCGGTCTGCTGCGTGTTGTGATCGCTGTCGGTGTCGATGACCATGCTGCGCAGGACCTGGGCCATCTTCGCCTCGACTTCGCGCTGCAACTCTTCGAGCTCCCCCGCCTCGATGAAGCCGCCGATGTGATCGTTCGCGTGGAAGCGTGCGCCCGCGGCGACGATTCGCTTTCGGATGCGTTCGCTGACCGGGGTCGAGCCGGCGGCGCCCGATGCAACTTGGCCTGAACCGACTGGTTCCGATTCAGCGGACGGGGCCGATGCCTGTGCATCGATCGGGATGTTTCCGAGGGGGAGGGTGCTCATGAAGTGGAAGTGCTCGTGTCGCTGCGACGCCCGGCCGGGCCGCCGGTTGGATTATGACCCGCGTGGCTTGACCGTAATGCGCAGAGGGTTGCTGCGCGCTGTCATGCGGGGCGCAGCATCATGTTTCTACAATTCGGCTTGCGCGTCCGCAGCCCTTGCGGAGAAAGAACCGCGTGATAGGGAATCGCGTTTCGTGCGGTTCAGCGTGAGGAGATCGTTCGTGTCAGGCTCGGTACGTGTTCTGTTTCTTGCCCGGTTCCGCGACCGCTTCGGGCGTGCCGAGCAGCGGGTCGAACTCGCGCCAACGCTTGCGACCGTGGGTGACCTGATCCGCTGGTTGCATGCCAACGAGCCTGCCGCGCGGGAGGAACTCACTCCCGGCCGCGCCTGGCGTGTGGCGGTCAATCACGCCTTGGTGCCGGCGGATGCATTCGACCGTCCGCTCTCGGCGGGCGACGAAGTCGCTTTTCTGCCGCCGGTTACGGGGGGCTGAACATGGGCATCGAAGTCCGGGTCGGAGAAGCTGATTTCGACGTCGGTGCCGAGATCGTGCGCCTCCGTCGTGGCCGACCCGAGGTCGGTGCTGTGGCGAGCTTCGTGGGCTGTGTGCGCGACGTCAACGATGGCGCCGCCGTGTCGAAGCTGGTGCTCGAGCATTACCCGGGCATGACTGAGAAGGCGCTCGAGGACATCGGCGCCGAGGCGTGTCGACGTTGGCAGGTGATCGACCTGCTCATCGTGCATCGCGTCGGTCCGCTCGCACCGATGGATCAGATCGTGCTCGTGGTCGTCACCAGCGGGCACCGCGGGGAAGCGTTCGCGGCCTGTGAGTTCGTCATGGATTACCTGAAGACGCGCGCGCCGTTCTGGAAGCGGGAATCCACGCCCGAGGGCGAACGCTGGGTGGACGCCCGGGAGAGCGACGATCAGGCGGCCGCTCGCTGGTAGGGCGTGCCCTCGCACCGGCTCTCCGCGCTCTTCGACCCGCAGTCGGTCGCGGTCGTCGGTGCGTCGAGCATGGCCGCCTCGGTGGGCGGCGCCCTCTGGCGAGCCATCCGCCCCGGCACGCCGGAGGGCTTCACGGGGCGCGCCTACGCGGTCAACCCCAGGTACGCCTGGCTGGGCGAGACCCCGTGCTACCGGCGGCTGACCGATCTGCCCGAGCCGGTCGACCTTGCACTGATCGCCATTCCCGCCGACGCCCTCGCGGAGGTCGTTCGCGACTGCGGGCGTGCCGGCTGCCGGTTCGCGGTCGTGTTCTCCCGTACCGATCACGAGACCCTGAGCACTGAAGCGCTGCTGCGCGTCGCCCGCGAGGCGAAGGTGCGCCTGATCGGTCCGGCGGCGCGGGGCGTAGTGCGGAGCCTGTCCCGCCTCGATGCCACCGCCCACGAGAGTTCGCCGGTCGGTGGGCACGACGGCCTGCCCAGCATGCCGGGCGAGCGCATCGCACTCGAACCGGGCAGCATCAGCGTGCTGTCCCAATCCGGCGCCTGGCTGGCGGTGCTCCGGGACTTTGCCCAAGGCACCTCGATCCGTTTTGCCAGCCTGATGGCCACCGGCGAGGCGGCGGATCTGGACGTGGGCGAACTGCTCGATTACTTCGCCTTCGACCCGGCGACCCGCGAGGTGTTGACCTACACGGAGGACATCCGGGATGCTGCCGCGTTCATGTCGAGCGTGCGACAGCTCGCGCGCATGAAGCCCGTGGTGATCATGAAGGCCGGTCATGCCGACCGCTACCGGCTGCCGGATGGCACCCAGGCGACCGCGCTCCTGCAGCACGACCGTGTGGTCGATGCCGCCATCCGTCGTGCCGGCGCCGTGCGCGCGCAGACGGTCGTGCATATGGTCGGCACGGCGCGGCTTCTGGCCGGGCAGGGGCAGCGGACGTATCGCCGTGTCGCCGTGCTGACCAATGGTCGCGGGCCCGGCGTGGTTGCGCTCGATGCGATTGCAGCGCGCGCACTTGCCCGCGCACAGTTTTCTGACGAGACCGTGCTTGCCCTGCGTCGGTCGCTTCCGGTATATGCCTCAGTGGCCAATCCGGTGGATGTGGCGGGAGATGCGGACGAGGTGCGCATGGAGCGTGCGCTCGGGATCCTCCTGACCGACCCGGACGTAGACTGCGTGCTCGTGCTCTACGCGCCGCAACCGCTGCTTGCGCCTGAGGCCCTGGCTCGGATCCTCTGCCGTGCAGTGGAAGCGAGTCCAAAGGCGATCGTGACCGTGCTCGGCGGCGGCGTGAGCGTCCTTCGTGCGCGGCGCGAGCTCGACGAGGCGCGCGTGGCGCAGTTTCTGACCATCGAGAATGCGCTCGATGCGATGGCGACCATGGACTCGTTCGCCACGCATCAGTCGATCCTGCGCGAGGTGCCCCCACGCCAGAGCGTGGAAGGGGGGGCGGAAGGAGTTCCGGATCGGGATGGCGCGCAGCGCGTGCTGGATGCGGCCCGGAGCGCCGGGCGCAGCGCGCTTTGGCCACAGGAGGCGGCCGCGCTGCTTGCGGCGTTCGGCATTCCGGTGGCGGCATCGTCCAGCCTCGATCGCCCGGCTGCGGCGGTTGCGGCCGCCGAGCGGGTTGGCTATCCAGTTCGGCTCTCCGCGGTGACGACGGGCACCGGTGCGGCAGCGCCGCTTCGGGAGCGCGGTCTCGAATCGCCGGATGAGGTGCGGCGGGCATGGCGTCGGCTGCGCAGCCGCGCGACGCGCAACCAGGGCGCCGGTGGGGAGATGCAGGTCACGCTCGAAGCCGAGCATCGCAGTGCAGCGGCGCGCGAGCTGTTTGTCGGTCTGGCCAACGATCCCGTGTTCGGCTGTGTGCTCGCGGTCGGCTCCGGCGGGCCGGCCGTGGCACAGATCGACGACATCGCGCTGGAACTGCCTCCAGTCAACCGTGTGCTCATCCGTCATTGGCTCGCGCGCACGCGGGTGAGCCGGCTGCTGGACGCGCTGGGCGATCTGCCTGCTGCCGACGTGGAATCGCTCATCCAACTGCTCGAGCGCTTCTCGACGTTTGCCTGCGCCTGCCCTGAAGTCCTGGCCTGCGACCTGAACCCCGTTTTCGTCGATGAAGGCGGCGCCGTAGTCGGTGCCGCGCGGATCGTGCTGCGTTCGCCGAGCGAAGTAGACGCACTGCGACGTGGTGGCCCCTATGCGCATCTGGCGATTCATCCCTACCCGGCGGAACTCACCGAGCGCGTTACGCTGCGCACCGGGGCGTGCGTACTGGTGCGGGCGATCCGGCCGGATGACGCGGCTCTCGAGCAGGCGTTCGTGGCGGCACTCGCCCCGGAAACGCGCTACTTCCGCTTCATGATGAACGTGCGCGAACTGACGCCCGCCATGATCGAGCGCTTCACACAGATCGACTATCGGCGTGAACTGGCGCTGATCGCGCTCGAGGGTGAGAGCCCGTCCGAGCGCATGTGTGCCGTGGCCCGCATCACGCCCTCGGGTGCGCACGAGGAATGTGAATTCGCGATCGTGGTCGGCGAGTGGATGCAGGGCAGCGGCCTCGGCCGTGCCTTGATGCAGCGCTTGATGGTCGCCGCTTCCGAGCGTGGCTACCGGAGCATCTACGGCCTCGTGTTGGCCGAGAACGTGCGCATGCTCGGTTTTTGCGAATCGCTCGGCTTCACCTCGACGGTCGACGCGGAGGATCCGGCACTCGTGGTGGTGCGACGCGCCTTGTAGCATTTCCCGTATGAGTGCGAATCTCTACACGGTGCTTCGGGCGGGCTTCCCGCAGGATCGGGAGGCGATCGCGATCGAGTGCATCCGCGCCGAGGACGGCGCCACGACCCGCCGTTGGACCTGGGCCGAACTCGATGCGCTTACCGCGCAAATGGCAAACCTGCTCGCAGCCTGCGAACTGCCCGCCGGTGCGCGTGTGGCCGCCCGCGTGGAGAAGTCCGTCGAGGCGCTCTGTCTGTATCTGGCCACGGTGCGGGCGGGCTACGTGTATCTGCCGCTCAACACGGCGTACCAGCGCGCGGAACTGGAGTATTTCCTCGGAGACGCCACGCCTTCCGTCGTGGTCGTGGCTGACGCCGCGCGCGACTGGGTCGAACCCCTGGCTGCCCCGATCGGCGCGCGCGTTCTCACGCTGAACGCCGACAGGACGGGCACGCTCATGGCCCGAGCGGAAACGCAGTCCCCGGAGCACACGCCGGCCACGGTCATCGGCGAAGACCTCGCGGTGATCCTCTACACGAGCGGCACCACCGGGCGCAGCAAGGGCGCGATGCTCACCCATGCCAACATCGCTGCCAACGCGAGGGTGCTCGAGCGTTACTGGGGCTGGTCCGACCGGGACGTGCTGATCCATGCCCTGCCGATCTTCCACATCCACGGCCTGTTCGTGGCGGCCAATGGCGCGTTGCTCGCCGGTGCTCGCATGCTCTGGTTCGACCGCTTCGATCCGGCGCGCGTGATCGAACGGCTGCCCGAGGCGACGCTCTTCATGGGCGTGCCCACCATGTACACACGCATGCTCGCCGAACCGTCCCTCGACCGAGGCGCGTGTCGCACCATGCGACTGTTCATCGCCGGCTCGGCACCGCTGCTGCCCGAGACGCATGCCGCCTGGCAGGCGCGCACCGGCCACGCGGTTCTCGAGCGCTACGGCATGAGCGAAACCGGCATGCTGACCTCGAACCCGTGGCAGGCCGACGAGCGCCACGCTGGCCAGAGTGAGCGCCGCGCGGGCACGGTCGGCTTTCCGCTGCCCGGCGTCGAGTTGCGCATCCGCGACGAGCAGGGCCGGCCGTGCGGTGTGGACGAGGTGGGCGGGATCGAGGTGCGCGGCCCCAATGTCTTCAAGGGCTACTGGCGCATGCCGGAAAAGACGCGCGAGGAGTTCACCTCTGACGGGTTTTTCAAGACCGGGGATGTGGGGCGCATCGATGCCCGCGGCTACGTCTCGATCGTCGGGCGAGCGCGCGACATGATCATCAGCGGCGGCTACAACGTCTATCCGGCCGAGGTCGAAACCTTCATCAACGCGCTGCCCGGCGTGGCCGAATCTGCGGTGGTTGGCGTGCCGCATCCGGACTTCGGTGAAGTGGGTGTTGCTGTCGTTGTCCCACGCCAAGGGATCACGATCGACCCGGAGGCCTTGCTGGCCTCACTCAAGAAGGACGTGGCGAACTACAAGGTGCCCAAGCGCTGCTTCGTCATCGACGAATTGCCAAGAAACACGATGGGCAAGGTGCAGAAGAATGTTCTGCGATCCGCCTACCAGCAACTCTTCGTCTCCTCCTCAACCTCACGGTCAAGCTAGAATCCAAGTGTGGTCGCGATCTGACCACGTCCTCCCCGGCCAGCGCACGGCCGCCCAAACGTGCGTCGTCCCCGCTGCGCAAGCGCGCGAGCGGATGATGCAACAAGTCGCATCCCCATCGCTTTCTCCAGTCGTCGTCATCACGACGGATGCTCTCGGTTGGTGTCTGCTTGACGCATCGAATCGGCGTGCCTGTTGCCGGATTCATTCCGGATGCGCGCCTGCCTAAGCTCACCCCAGGACCCCATGACCCAATTCAACGGTCGCCGCAATGGCGGCGCCCGCCATCCCCGTTCTCCGCTCCCCCGAGGTAGCGAGGCCCCTCCACGAGGCCGCGGCCGCCGAGTCGCGTCGGCGGCCCCCGTTCACGCACCGCGTCCGCCGCATTCGCCCCGCGCGCCCGGGCCGCACGCGCCGCGAGCCCTGCCTCAAGGCAGCCTCACCGCGAGACACCCCGCCGCAGCCCCGCGCGTCGCAGCCCTGTTCTCGGCGCCGAAGTGGGCGCACGGATCGGACCCACTCCCGTGCCCGGAGGCACCGACGGCCACAGTCGTGACGATGCGCGCGCCCGAGGCCGCTCCGCCTACGGCGACGCCCGTGCCGAGCCGTGTGCCGAGCGCGCCGGAGCGCGGTTGCGACGGCAGCGCGTTCGCGGCGCTCGGTCTGCGCGAGGCCATCGTGCGCGCGGTGCACGAGCATGGTTACGACACGCCAACACCGATCCAGCGCCAAGCCATTCCGGTCGTGCTCGAAGGGGGCGACCTGCTCGGGGGCGCACAGACGGGCACCGGCAAGACTGCCGGGTTCGTGTTGCCCATGCTCGAGCGGCTCATGATCTCCCGCGAGTCGGGCGAGCGTATCGGTCCGCGCGAGACGCGGGCGCTGATCCTCGCCCCGACGCGCGAACTCGCCGCCCAAGTCGGTGAGAGCGTCCGCGTCTACGGCAAGCATCTGCCGCTCACGAGCACGGTCGTCTTCGGCGGCGTGGGCATCAACCCGCAAATCGACGCGCTCCGCCGCGGCGTGGACATCGTCGTGGCCACGCCCGGCCGGCTGCTCGACCTCGCCGGGCAGAACGCGATCGACCTGCGCCGCGTGTCGATCCTTGTTCTAGATGAAGCGGACCGGATGCTCGACATGGGCTTCATCCACGATATCCGCAAGGTACTCGCACTCCTGCCTGCCCGACGGCAGAACCTGCTCTTCAGCGCCACCTTCTCGGACGAGATCAAGGCCCTGGCCGATCGGCTGCTCGACCGCCCGCGCATGATCGAGGTCGCGCGCCGGAACACGACCGTCGAGGTGGTCGAGCAATCCGTGGTGGAGGTCGACAAGGCGCACAAAACAAAACTGCTCGTGCATTTGATTCGCGAGCGGCAGTGGTTCCAGGTGCTGGTCTTCACGCGCATGAAGCACGGCGCGAACCGGCTCGCCGAGCAGCTGACGCGCGCCGGCATCTCCGCCGCAGCAATCCACGGCAACAAGAGCCAGGGGGCGCGCACGCGGGCGCTCTCCGAGTTCAAGTCAGGGCAATTGCAGGTGCTGGTTGCCACCGATATCGCCGCGCGCGGCATCGATATCGACCAACTGCCGCAGGTGGTCAATTACGAGCTGCCCAACGTCCCCGAAGACTACGTGCACCGGATCGGCCGCACAGGCCGTGCCGGTGCGACTGGTCGGGCCCTCTCGCTCGTCACGAAGGACGAGCTGCCGCTCCTTCGCGACATCGAACGGTTCACCAAGCAATCGATTCCGCGCGTGACGATCGCTGAGTTCGATCCGGCGGCCGTGCCCGAACCGCCCGCGCCCTCGAGTGACGCGCGGGACGCCGAGTGGCGCGCGGCAGGCGGGCGTCCGCCGCGGAGCGGCGGCCGCGGCCAGGGTGGACGCGGTGCGCCGCCGGCAGCGAAGCCTGCGCCTCGCCGAGGGTCAGTCCGTCAGGGGTAGAGCCCGCGCAGTTCCCGTGCCGCAAGCACTCGCGTGCAGGCGATGATGAAGGCCGCTGTCCGGAGCGAAACCCTGTGCTTCTCGGCGGTGTGGACGACGGCCTTCAGCGCATCCACCATGATGCGCTCGAGCCGGTCGTTGATCTCGGCTTCGGTCCAGAAGAAGCTCGAGAAGTCCTGCACCCATTCGAAGTAGCTCACGGTGACGCCGCCCGCGTTCGCGATGACGTCCGGCACGACGATGATGCCGCGATCGGCGAGGATGTCATCTGCCTCCGGGCTGGTTGGGCCGTTGGCGCCTTCCACCACGAGTCGGGTGGCGAGTGTCTGCGCGCGCTCTGCAGTCACTTGGTTTTCAAGGGCGGCCGGGACGAAGATGTCGCTCTCGAGGGCCCAGAAATCAGCCTCTGAGATGGGGCTCACACCCGGGGCATCGACGAGTCGCCCGCCCGCTGTGACATGCTCGTAGACCTGCCCGATGGGAATGCCGCCTTCGTTGGCGACCGCGCCCGAGGCGTCCTGCAGCCCGATGACCTTCGCCCCTCCGGCCTCGAACAGGCGGGCCGCGATGCCGCCCACGTTGCCGAAGCCCTGAACCACGACCCGGCTGCCGGCGATGTCGAAGCCATGCGCACGCGCTGTTTCCCGGGCTGCGATGTAGACGCCGCGCCCGGTGGCTTCCTTGCGACCGAGCGAGCCGCCGAGCGGAATCGGCTTGCCCGTGACTACGCCGGTGGCCGTGGCGCCGATGTTCATGGAGTAGGTGTCCATCATCCAGGCCATGATCTGGTCGTTCGTGTTGACGTCCGGGGCCGGGATGTCCTTGTCCGGCCCGATGATCAGACCGATCTCGCTCGTGTATCGGCGCGTCAGGCGCTCCAGTTCGGGGCGTGTGAGCGTCTTCGGGTCGACACGGATACCGCCCTTTGCACCTCCGTAGGGCAGGTTGACCGCAGCGTTCTTGATCGTCATCCAGGCCGCGAGGGCCATCACTTCGTCGATCGTCACGTCGGGGTGGTAGCGCACGCCACCTTTGCCAGGACCGCGCGAGAGATTGTGCTGAACACGGAATCCCTCGTAGTGGGCCACCGTACCGTCATCCTTCTGGATTGGGATGTCCACGGCGAGGAC
>CALDYQ010000016.1 GCA_937944385.1 uncultured Burkholderiales bacterium
CACGGTGATGGTTCGTGGCGAGACCGGTGCTGTCAATGCGGCGGTGCGCGCCGGCGCGGACGCGTGCGAGCGCGTGGGCGACGGCCTGGCGGCGGCACACATCATTGCCCGTCCACATAGCGAGGTCGAGCAGATCCTGCCGGTGCAGCCAGATGCGGGCGGCAGCGGACGCGACGGCGACGTCGCGCAGAGCTAAAACACACCCCACGGGCTCGGAGTGACTTCATCAGGAAAGGTGCAAAGCATGGACACGCTTGCTGCAGATGCGATTCCGAAGGGCTGGAAAGTCATCGAGCGACCGGCGGGCTTGTTCCGGCGCTACGACTTCGAGAGTTACGCTCAGACGCGGCTCTACCTCGAGCTTCTTGCGAAGGAGTCCGAGCGGGTTGGTCGTTATCCGGATCTTTCGTTCGGTCCGCGACACGTCAACGTTACCATCGGGGTTGACGGCGAATCTGCCGCCTTGGCGTGCGCCCAAGCAATTGCGAGTGATGGCTACGCCGAGCAGGCGCGCCGGGAAGGGCTGTCGAGTCTCGCCATCACTAGCGGAACGGCTGCATGAAGTCCCAAGCCAGAATCGCTACACGAGGTGGAGCCGCCAAGGCCACGAGCAAGAGCGCAGTCAAATCCGCGGCGAAACCAGCGGCCAGCCCGGCGGGCAAACAGGTGGCGAAGCCTGCGGCGAAGCCGGCGAGTGGTGTCCCCGCGATGCCGGCAGTCGCACCCACCCCGACACGTCGGGCCGCGGCCAGCGGCCTCACCCCCACGCTCGCCGTCTGGCCCGATTGAATTTGCGCTGCGGGGCCGCTGATCGCTGCCCTCCCTTGCGCGTATTCATTCTCGCCGTCGCGCAATGCGTCGCGTGATGTCATCGGCCCTTCACTGACTGGACCATGCCCGCTCCATCCCGTCGCACCTTGTCTGCCATCGACGTCGCTGTCACCATCATCCGCGATGCATCCGGCCGCGTGTTGCTGGCCGAGCGTCTGCCTCGTCAACTCTCGGCGGGCTACTGGGAGTTGCCCGGCGGGAAGGTAGACGCGGGCGAAACACCGATCCAGGCGGCGGCGCGAGAAGCCCACGAAGAAGTGGGCGTCACTGTCGAGGAACTGCGACCCTTCCTCTCCTACGACCACGTCTTCCCGCTGCGCCGCCTGCGGCTGAGCTTCTTTTCGGCGACACGGTGGTCGGGCACCCCGCACGGACGCGAGGGGCAGCGTATTGCCTGGGTCGACCCAGCGCGCGTCAGCGTCGCGCCGGTGTTGGCCTCCAACCGGCGAGTGCTTGCCCTCTTGGGGTTGCCCGAACGCGGATGGGCACGGCCCAGCGACCGCCTGATGGATGCGATATCGGCATCTGCCGACTCGCTGCTCATTGTTCGCACTCGCCGCGAGACGCGCGCGATGGTTCAACACGCACTCCGTCCTGTCCTTGCAGCGAGCGGACGCACCGGTGGCATGGTCTTCATCGAGGACGATCTCCAACTCACCGCACTCTTGGGTGCGCACGGGGCGTTCACGACGACGCGAGCGCATCGCTGGACCGCCCGACCGGACGTGCCGCTTTGGGCAGTGCGCTGTCAGGGCATGCAGGATATCGAAGCCTTCTCAAGGCTCGGGGCTGATGTGGCTGTGCTGCCCTTCGAAACCAGCACGCCTGTCGACGTGTCCGCGGCCACCTTGGCTTTTGCCGCGGTCTATCTCGAAGCCACGGTGACGGAGGCGCACGCCGCCGAGCGCCGCGCTGCCTCGGCAGGAGCACGCGGCGTCATCATTCGTGAAGCCTGCCGCTGCGCCTGCGCAGCGCGCGCGGCCTAAATGAGTTGACCGCCCCTGATCGCACGACCGGACAACTGATGAGCCAGGCGAAGCCAGCCCCTGTCGCCCCGGTCCGCCGCGACCTTCCGGCGAGCGGGCTCGCCGGATTCCGGCACTGGCGCGATGATCTCGCAGCTGGTGTCCAGGTCGCTCTCCTCTGGGCACCGTTCTCGCTGGGTGTGGCCATCGCCTCAGGGGCGCCTGCGGTTGCAGGGTTGATCTCGGCCATCGTCGCCGGCCTGCTCTATCCCCTGCTCGGCGGCTCGCATGTGACCGTGAGCGGTCCGGCGGCGGCACTTGCGCCCGTACTGCTTTGGGGCATGTTGCTGCTGGGCAGCGGCGACCTGGCCCGGGGCTATCCGCTCGTGCTCGTGGCCATCGTGTTCACTGGCGCCGTACAGATTCTGCTTTCGTGGCTTCGCGCCGGGCAATACGCGAGCATGCTCCCTTCAACCGTGATCGAGGCGATGCTCGCTGCGATCGGGGTCATGATCATCGTGCGACAGTTGCCCGCGCTCATCGGTGCGCCGTCGGTGCCTACAAAAGGGGTGGTCGATGCCTTGCGGCATCTGCCCGATCAGGCGGCGCAGATGAACTGGCCAGTTGCATTCATCGGTCTTGTCTCGCTCGGACTGATGTTCGCGCTGCGCAACCCGCGCACACAGTGGCTCCGAAAGATTCCCTCGGCCATCATCGTCGCACTGCTCGGGATTGCACTGGCCTGGGCCGCCGGGGTCGATGCAACGTATCTCGTCCGGATGCCGCAGAACATTCTCGACGGCTTGCACGCCCCGGCGTTCCGTGAATTCCTTGCCTCGCCGCAGCTTTGGCTTTCCATGGCGCTCGTGGTCTTCGTCTTCACGATGATCGACGGAGTGGAGTCGGTTGCGAGCGTCAAGGCGGTCGACAAAATCGATCCGTGGCGCAGGAAAAGCGACCCGAACAAGACGCTGCGTGCGATGGGCGTGTGCAACCTCACCTCGGGCATGCTTGGTGGTCTCACGGTCATCCCGAACGCCGTGCCAAGCCGCGCAAACATTGATGCCGGGGCACGTACGCTCTGGTCCAATTTCTGGAGCGGGCTGCTCCTCGTGATTTTCGCCGTGGCCTTGCCGTCGCTCATGGCGCGTATCCCGCTCGCGGCCATCGCGGGGCTGCTCATCTACATCGGCTGGCGGCTCTGTGAACCGGCGCTGTTCCGGCGCATGTTCTCGATCGGTCTCGACCGGTTCGTGGTGTTCGTCGGAACACTGGCCGCGATCCTGCTCACCGATCTGCTCGTGGGCATGCTGATCGGGGTTGCGATCGAGCTGCTCCTGCTGCTCTACCTGCTGATGCCCTCGGTGCGCTACGTGCTCACGGGGCGGCTCGACTGGGCGAGTGCCAATCGCCTGCTTTGGGAGAACTTCTCGGGCATGTTTCGCTCGCCAGTCATCCGCGAGCGCCTCGAAACCGAGAACGGCCGCCAACGGATGATCTTCACCATGCGCTCGCTCGTGGGGTTCAATCTGCTGCAGCTGCAGAAGCGCATCGCGCGGCTACCGCATGACGCCGCGCTCACGCTGCGCTTCACCGAGTCGGCACGCATCATCGACCACACTGCGGTGGAATACCTGCAGGAACTCGAGGAAGAGTTTGCAGCCGAAGGCCGCGCCTTCGCCATCGAGGGCGTGGAGAACTTCCAGCGCTTCTCGGCCCATCCGCTCGCCTCGTGCATGCAGGAAGCGAAGCTTGCGCGACAGGAGGCGGATCTCTCCGAGCGTGGCCAGGTGATCGCAGCAATTGCAGCGCGTCACGGTCTCGCTTTCCGTGCCGAGACGATGGCGACCATCAATCGTCACGGCTTCATCTACCTGCAGCGCGGGGCGCAGCGCGAGGAGACGAACGCCGCCTTCGGGGCGTGGCAAGGCGGAACACTCCGCGTCTACGACTACAGCCATACCTCACCGCCAGACTACCACCTCGCGCATCGGCACACCCTGCTCTCGTTCGAATACCCGCCGGGTGAGCGGGGATGCGGTCCCTGCGCACTCACGCCGGGTCATTACCTCGAACGCTATCTCGTCCAGCTGCCGGAGATCGCCGCGGCTGAACTGCCCGCGGGCTATCGCGCCTACGGCGACCCCACCGCACTCGTGCGCCTGCTCACGCCCGAGGTGCGCGCCGCGATCGCGCCGCTCGGCGCGGTCTATGTCGAATTGCAGCCCGGCGCGATCCTGTTCTTCCGTCCGTTCGTCGCGCTCGAAAGCGACGAGGCGATAGAGGCCCTGATCGCGGCCTTCGCCAGCGTAGTGACTGCGGTCAGGAGCGCTCGCCCGGCGTGAATCTTTGCTGCGCAAGATTCACGCCCAGACCTCGATCAGTGCCGAAGCCTGTTCCAACAGGTAGAGCTGCATGGCCTCGGCCGCGGGCGAGAGTTCCAGATCCGGCAGGCCGACCACGTACCCACTGACGGATGAGTGGCAGGCCCGTGATGGCCAGGCTAGCCAGGCGACCACCTGAAAGTTCATGGCGAATCGCGCGTTCCGAAAGAAACGCAATGCCCATGCCCGCCATCGCGGCCAGCTTGATCGCCTCGTTGCTGGGCAGTTCCATCGCAATCCGTGGCTTGACACGGTGCTTCGCGAGCGGCCGTTCCATGGCCTGTCGTGTGCCCGATCCCTGCTCGCGCCCCACCCAAACGTCGTTCTTTTGCGCCGGGCGCAGCCGCGGTGAGGTCGCCCGCGCACGCGAGGGGTCTGGCGCGGCGACGATCGATAGCTGATGGGTAGCGAAGGGATGCGCTACGCACGGCCGGTGGTCAGGTACGCGCCCCAACTCAGCCAGAGATGGCCAGATCGATTTCCCAGAGTTCAAGCTGAACGAGGATCGTGTTACGGTTCTCGATCGATAGCGTGATCTCGATGCCCGGGTAAAGGCTTCGGAATTGCCTGAGCAGCATCGGCACGTAGTATTTGGCCGTGGTCACACAACCCAAACGAAGCCGTCTCAGACGCAAGCCGCGAGAGGCCGCCATCGCGTCTTCCATCCGCTCCAGTTGGGCGCGGATACGGGTTGCGTGACCCACGAGCGTTCGCGCTGCCGCTTTGCCCCCGAGGCGAGTGAAGCGCGCGACTGCTACATCGATCTACGAGTGACGCAGCCCCATTTCGCCAATTCGCGCTCGATCGCGCGCTCGATCCGCAATGCCCTCGACCGTGCGCGCTTGCGGCAGGCGTCGCGTCTGTTCGCTGAGCGCGACCGCATCCTGGATGCCGAAGCGCTCACCACCATCGAAGCGTCGGATCTGCTCGCTAGCCGGGTTTTTCAGTCCGACGGCTGACGGTCGATCAAAAGACGAGCCGCCCGGCGAATCGCACGGCGAGCAGTGCCTCGGCGTTCTCGAGCACGAAGTAGCGAAACGCCTCGGCGGGTGGGGAGAGCAGCTTCGACAGCATGTGCACGCAGTTCCAGGCGCGCACGACCGGGGTTCCCTCTGCGGTCACGATGATCAGCTCGCCGTGGTCGAGCTCCTGCCCGATCGTATGCAGTGAGACGAAGCCCAGGCCGAGCCCGGCGGCGACCGCCTGTTTGATGAGCTCATTGCTCGGCACCTCCATGCTGATGCGCGGCGTGATGCCGTGCCGATCCATGAACTCTTCGAAGGCTCGGCGCGTTCCCGACCCTTTCTCGCGCAGGATGAAAGGATAGGCGGCAAGCGTCGAAGGCGCAGGGTGCCCTACATTCTCGAGAGGATGTCCGCGCGGCGCGATGAACACATGCGGATGGGCCGCGAACGGCTCTGCGCGGGTTGCGAGCTCCTTCGGCGGGCGGCCCATGATCGCGATATCGACCTCGTTCTGCGCGAGCGCCTGAACCAGTTGCTCTCGGTTGCCGAGCGTGAGGCGGACATCGACGCCGGCATGCTCGCGCCGGAAATCGGCCACGAGACGTGGGACGAAGTAGGTCGCGGTACTCACCATGCCCACGGTCAGCAGCCCAGCCTCCTGGCGCGACAAGCGCGCTGCTGCATCTTGGGCGTCCTTGAGCGTGGCGAGGATACGCCGCGCGTAGACCAGCATGTATTCGCCGCCCGTGGTCAGCGAAATCTTTCTGCCCTCACGCTCGAAAAGCGGCAGTCCCACGTGACTTTCGAGCTCGCGGATCTGCATCGTGACGGCGGGCGGCGTCAGATGCAGCGCTTCGGCCGCGCGGGCGAAGCTCATGTGCTTGGCCACCTCCGAGAAGACACGAAGCTGACGGAAGGTGGCATTCTTCATGGTTAAGCTACTACTGAACTTTCAATCCACAAAAATTGAATTTACCTTATGTTGCGGTCGGGCTACAACTGCGGGTGACGGCGTATTCACTGGAGCGCATCATGGCCGCCGCATCTGTTTCGACGAAGCACTCCCCCAACTCTCTGGGCGCCTTGATCTTCGATGTCGATGGCACGCTGGCCGACACCGAAGAGGTTCACCGAACCGCCTTCAACCGTGCCTTTGCCGAGCATGGACTCGGCTGGAACTGGTCGGTCGCGCAGTACCGTGAGCTCCTTCTCGTGGCCGGGGGAAAAGAACGCATCCGCGCTTTTTGGCGTTCAGTCGACCCTCGGTCGGCCGAAGCCTCCGACGCCGAGCGCTTTGTGGCGGAATTGCATGCCGCGAAGACACGTCATTACGAAGCGCTGCTCGCCTCGGGCGGTATCCCGCTGCGGCCGGGTGTGCTGAGGCTGATCGAGGCGGCGCGCAAGGCCGGCATGCCGATCGGGATTGCCACCACGACGACGCCGGCCAACCTCGACGCGCTTCTCAAGCCCAAGCTCGGTGCGGACTGGCGTTCGCTTTTCGCGGTCATCCGCGATGGCGCCACCGATCCGATCAAGAAGCCCGCGCCCGACGTCTATCTCTCGGTCCTGCGCGTGCTCGGGCTGCCGGCGCATCGTGCCATCGCTTTCGAAGACACGCACAACGGCCTCACCGCAGCCACCGCCGCGGGCCTTCCGGTGCTCGTGGCGCCCACCGACTACTCCGCGGGTCAGGACTTTTCGCAGGCGCTAATCGTCCTGCCTCACCTCGGCGACCCGGACGTGCCGCTGGCGCAGCCGCTGCCCGTGACCGGGCGACGCTGGGTCGATCTCGAGTTCCTCGAGGCGCTGCATCACGGTGCGATCATCGAAGCTTCCTGACCGCTAGAGAAGCAAAGGACCTTCTGATGACTGCTGACGCCCTGCCCATCCGCATCGCCCCGTCGATTCTCTCGGCCGACTTCGCCCGCCTTGGTGAGGAGGTGCGCGCGATCCAAGCCGCTGGCGCCGACCTCGTGCACTTCGACGTGATGGACAACCATTACGTGCCCAACCTCACGATCGGGCCGCTCGTCTGCCAGGCGATCCGTCCCCACGTCACGATCCCGATCGATGTCCATCTCATGGTGGAACCGGTCGATGCGCTCGTGCCGATGTTTGCCAAGGCCGGCGCCAACATCATCACCTTCCATCCGGAGGCGAGTCGCCATGTCGACCGGACGCTCGCCCTCATCCGCGACCAGGGCTGTCAGGCGGGCCTCGTGTTCAACCCCGCGACACCGCTTGAGTGGATGGACGACGTGATGGACAAGCTCGACATGGTGCTTCTCATGAGCGTCAACCCGGGCTTCGGCGGCCAGAGCTTCATCGAGTCGGCGATCGACAAACTCAAGCGCGCCCGCACCCGGCTCGATGCCTATGCGGCCAGGACGGGCCGTCGCATCGCGCTCGAAATCGATGGCGGCGTCAAGGTCGAAAACATTGCCCGTATTGCGCAGGCGGGCGCAGACACTTTCGTTGCCGGCTCCGCGGTATTCGGCGCGCCGGATGCCGACGGCGGTTACCGCACCATCATGAACAAGCTCAAGAGCGCCGCGCAAGCGGGCACGTAGGCCCCGCGCGAACAGAGCAACTCTCCACCCGCACACAAACGACCTTGTCACCCTCTGACTGAGAAGCCCGATGAGCACACATGGCCGATGGACCCTGACCCGCTATCTGATCGAGGAGCGCCGCCGCTTCCCGCAGTCGAGCGGTGAACTCAACGCACTGATTCTCGATGTCTCGCTCGCCTGCAAGGCCATCGCGCGCATCGTGGCCTACGGCAAACTGGACGATGCCGTTGGCCTGCCGCAGCCGCCGCAGTCCGCTGGGGCCATCAACGTGCAGGGCGAGGAGCAGAAGCCGCTCGACGTGCTCTCGAACGAACTGTTCATGCGCATGAACGAGTGGAACGGACACCTCGCGGGCATGGCCAGCGAGGAGATGGAAGCGCCTTTTCAGATCCCCGAGAGCTATCCGCGCGGCAAGTATCTGCTCGTCTTCGACCCGCTCGACGGCTCGTCGAACATCGACGTGAACGTCTCGGTGGGATCGATCTTCTCGATCCTGCGCGCGCCGGATGATGTGATTGCAAGCGGACGTGATGTGACCGAGGCCGATTTTCTCCAGCCCGGAAGAGAGCAAGTCGCCGCAGGCTACGCGATCTACGGGCCGAGCACTCAGCTCGTTTTGACCGTCGGCAACGGCGTGGCCGTGTTCACGCTGCATCCTACGCTGGGCGAGTTCATTCTCGTGGCCGACAAGGTGCGCGTGCCGGAAGACACCAAGGAATTTGCGATCAACACCTCGAACAGCCGCTTCTGGGAGGCGCCGATCAAGCGCTACGTCGATGAATGCCTCGCCGGGAAGACTGGCCCGCGCGGCAAGGACTTCAACATGCGCTGGATCGCCTCGATGGTGGCCGAAGCACACCGCATCCTGATGCGCGGGGGCGTCTTCATGTATCCGCGGGACACGAAGGACCCATCGAAGCCGGGCCGCCTGCGCCTGCTCTACGAAGCCAACCCTGTCGGCATGATCATGGAGCAGGCGGGCGGCCGCGCCTCCACCGGGCGCCAGCCGATCCTCGGTGTCATGCCGACGTCGCTGCACCAGCGGATCGGGCTCGTCTTCGGCTCGAAGAATGAGGTCGAACGGATCGAGCGCTATCACGCGGAGCCCGCACCCTCGGTCGCGCCGGCGCCGCTGTTCTCCGAGCGTAGCCTGTTCCGCGCCTGACATCACGAACCTTTCCGCAGAGTCGAGCCCATGTCCGAAAAGCATCCGATCATCGCCATCACCGGTTCGTCCGGCGCCGGCACCTCCACGGTCACCCGCACCTTTCAGAACATCTTCCGTCGCGAGAAGGTCGTTGCCGCCATCATCGAGGGCGATAGCTTCCACCGCTACGACCGAAAGGCCATGCGCCAGCGCATGGCCGAGGAAGAGGCGAAGGGCAACAAACATTTCAGCCACTTTGGCCCAGAGGGCAACCTGTTCGAGGAGATCGAGGCGCTGTTCCGCACCTATGCCCAGACAGGTACCGGTAAGTGCCGCAAGTATCTGCACAACGCCGAGGAAGCTGCGCCCTACAAGCAGGAGCCGGGCACCTTCACGCCGTGGGAGGACCTGCCGCCGGAAACGGATCTCCTGTTCTATGAAGGGCTACACGGCGCGCTCGTCACGGATACGGTGAACGTTGCGCAACATGCCGACCTCCTGATTGGCGTGGTGCCTTCGATCAACCTCGAGTGGATCCAGAAGCTGATCCGCGACAAAACCCAGCGCGGCTACAGCCAGGAGGCCGTGGTCGACACCATCCTGCGCCGGATGCCGGACTACGTGAACTACATCGTGCCGCAGTTTTCGCACACCCACGTCAACTTCCAGCGCGTGCCGGTGGTGGATACCTCCAACCCGTTCATCGCACGGGACATCCCGACGGCCGACGAAAGCGTCTGCGTGATCCGTTTCGCGAACCCGAAGGGCATCGACTTCCCCTATCTGCTGTCGATGATTGCCGACTCGTGGATGAGCCGAGCCAACACGATCGTCGTGCCGGGCGGCAAAATGGAGCTTGCCATGCAGCTCATCTTCACGCCGTTCATCTGGCGGATGATGGAGCGACGCAAGCGCGCATTGGGTGCTCTTTGATCCAGCGGAGCACACCCAACCCGTCGTGATCCCCGCCGCCCATCGGCCGCAACCCGTCCGCGCATCGGAGATCACGCGCACGAGCCCTGGACCTCAACCCGCCTCGACCGCACTCACAGCCTTATCGGGAGCCTTTGAACATGGACGTGCAGACGTCAACCGCCGCCACCGACCGTGAACTTGCCAACGCCATCCGCATGCTTGCCGTCGACGCCGTCGAAGCGGCCAAGAGCGGGCATCCCGGCGCCCCGATGGGCATGGCCGAGATCGCGGTGGCGCTCTGGAAGCGCCATCTGCGGCATGACCCCACAACACCCAGCTGGGCGGACCGTGACCGCTTCGTACTCTCGAACGGCCATGGCTCGATGCTGATCTATGCGCTCTTGCATCTCACGGGGTATGACCTGCCGATCGAGGAGCTGAGGCGCTTCCGGCAACTGCACTCGAAAACGCCGGGCCACCCCGAAGTTGGCATCACGCCGGGCGTGGAGACGACAACCGGCCCGCTCGGGCAGGGGATCTCGAACGCGGTGGGCATGGCGCTGGCCGAGAAGCTGCTCGCAGCCGAGTTCAACCGGCCAGGCCACACCATCGTTGATCACTTCACCTACGCCTTCTTGGGCGACGGCTGCTTGATGGAAGGCATCTCGCACGAGACCTGCTCGCTCGCCGGCACCCTGCGGCTGTCCAAACTGATCGCCATCTATGACGACAACGGCATCTCGATTGACGGGCATGTCGAAGGTTGGTTCACCGACGACACGCCAGGTCGCTTCCGCGCCTACGGCTGGAATGTCATTGGCCCGATCGATGGCCATTCGGTCGATGCGGTCGATCAGGCGATCTCCGAGGCGAAGAAGCAGGCGCTCCTGCCGGACGGCAAGCCGACGCTGATCATCGCCAAGACCGTGATCGGAAAGGGCTCGCCCAACAAGGCCGGCGGGCATGACGTCCATGGCGCGCCGCTCGGTGCCGCCGAAGTCGAAGCCACGCGGGCCGCGCTCGGCTGGACGCACGCGCCCTTCGTCATCCCCGAGAACATCTACGCCGGCTGGAATGCGCGTGCGCATGGCGAGGCCTACCGAGGCGACTGGCAGCGCCGCTTTTCGGCCTATCAAGCCGCTTTCCCGGCCGAGGCAAGCGAGTTCGAACGTCGAATGAAGGGGGATCTGCCCGCCGACTGGGCAGAACGTCTCCCCGGCATCTTCTCGGCGCTCGCCGCCCGTGAAGATGCGGTGGCCACCCGCAAGGCAAGCCAGATTACGCTCGATCACCTCGCACCGCTCCTGCCAGAGTTTTTCGGCGGCTCGGCCGATTTGACGGGGTCGAATCTCACTAACTTCAAGGGTTGCAAGATCGCGGGCCGGGACACACCGGGCAACCACCTCTCGTATGGCGTGCGCGAGTTCGGTATGGCCGCGATCATGAACGGCATTGCGCTGCACGGCGGCTATTTGCCGTACGGCGGCACGTTCCTGACCTTTGCCGACTACAGCCGGAACGCCATCCGCATGGCCGCGCTCATGAAGCAGCGCGTGATTCATGTGATGACGCACGACTCGATCGGGCTGGGCGAGGACGGCCCGACGCACCAGGCGGTCGAGCATGTGCCCTCGCTTCGGCTGATTCCGAATCTCGACGTCTGGCGTCCAGCCGACCAACTGGAAACCGCCGTCGCCTGGGCCTGCGCCGTCGAGCGTCGCGACGGGCCGAGCCTGCTCGCACTCTCGCGCCAGAACGTGCCGCGGCTCGTCAGTGACCCAGCGCGGGTGGCCGAGATTCGTCGTGGCGGCTACGTGCTGCTCGACTGTGAAGGGACCCCTGAGCTTTTGATCATCGGTACCGGGACCGAAACTCATCTCGCGGTCGAAGCGGCCAAAGCGCTCGCCGCCGAGGGGCGTCGCGTTCGTGTGGTCTCAATGCCATCGACGAACGTGTTCGACCGCCAAGACAAGGCCTACCGCGAACAGGTCTTGCCTTGCGGTATGCCGCGCATGGCGGTCGAAGCTGCACACCCGGATCTCTGGCGCAAGTACGTGGGCTCCAAAGGCGACATCGTCGGTGTTTCCACTTTTGGTGAGAGTGCGCCGGCGAAGGCGGTGTACGAGCACTTCGGCATCACCGTGCCGGCCGTGGTCGAGCGCGCCCGTCGATTACTCGGCGAGTCCAAGTGATGGCAGCCGCATTCGATCTCGTGCTGTTCGATCTCGACGGCACGCTCATCGAGACCGCACCCGAGATTCAGGATGCGGTGAACGACACGCTCGCCTCGCTCGGTTTGGCGCCTGTCGAGCTCGACACCGTCGTGCGCTGGATCGGGCACGGTACGCGGGAGTTGCTCGTCTCTGCGCTTGCCACGCGGCGCGCACAAGACCGAGCAGCCGTCCTGCTGGCTGATGATTTCGCCGCGATCGAGGAGGCGTATGCGCTCCATTACGCCGCCCGCTGCGGCACCCGCTCTCGCCCCTACGAGGGCATGCTCGAGACGGTCGAGGCGTTCAAGGCGGCCGGGCTGCGTGTGGGCATCGTTACGAACAAGGAGGGCCGCTACACCCAGCAGGTCCTCGAGGCGCATGGTCTCGATGAGACGTTCGATCTGGTGATCGCCGGCGACACGCTGCCTGCGAAGAAGCCGGATCCGATCGGTATCGACTTCGCGCGCAAGCGCTTCGGAGTGAGTCGCGAGCGCACGCTTTTCGTGGGCGACTCGTCGATCGATGTCGCCGCGGCGCGCAATGCTCAGGTACCCGTCTGGGTGTTTCCCTGGGGCTACAACCTCGGGCAGCCGATTGTCCAGAGCAGCCCGGATCGGGTGCTCGGCAGTTACGCCGAGCTCGGGCGCGGTGTGCTCGGCGTCGGCATGTTCGAGGGGTGACCTGGGTCAGCCGTGCGCAAGGCGTGGCAGACGAAAATTGATAGTTTGAAGACAAGCGAGGAGCGAAAGAAATGACGATCAGGGTTGGCATCAACGGGTTTGGGCGCATCGGGCGCATGGTGTTGCGCGCGGCGGTCAAGGAAGCCGAGTTCAACGACATCGAGATCGTGGGCATCAACGACCTGCTCGAGCCGGACTATCTGGCCTACATGCTGCAGTACGACAGCGTGCATGGTCGCTTCGGTGGCAAGCTCGAGGTCAAGGACGGCAAGCTCGTGGTCAATGGCAAGTCGATCCGGCTGACGGCGGAGAAGGATCCGGCGGCGCTCAAGTGGGGCGACCTCGGTGCGGATGTAGTGGTCGAATCCACCGGGCTCTTCCTGACCGGCGAAACCTGCCAGAAGCATCTCGATGCCGGTGCGAAGAAGGTCGTCCAATCGGCGCCCTCGAAGGACGACACCCCGATGTTCGTCTATGGTGTCAATCACGCAAGCTACGCGGGCGAGCGCATCGTCTCGGCGGCCTCGTGCACGACCAACTGCTTGGCACCCGTGGCCAAGGTGCTCCATGACAGCTTCGGCATCAAGCGGGGCCTGATGAGCACGGTGCATGCCGCAACTGCCACCCAGAAGACGGTCGATGGTCCGTCGTCAAAGGACTGGCGGGGCGGCCGCGGCATCCTGGAGAACATCATCCCGTCTTCGACCGGTGCGGCCAAGGCAGTGGGCAAGGTGATCCCTGCGCTCAACAAGAAACTCACCGGCATGGCGTTTCGCGTGCCGACCTCGGACGTCTCCGTGGTCGACCTCACGGTGGAGCTCGCAAAAGAGGCGAGCTACGAGGCGATCTGTGCGGCGATGAAGGCCGCCAGTGAAGGTTCGCTGAAGGGCGTGCTCGGCTACACCGAGGACAAGGTGGTTGCGACCGACTTCCGTGGCTGCCCGATGCCGTCGATTTTCGACGCTGAAGCCGGCATCGCCCTCGACCCGACCTTCGTCAAGGTCGTGGCCTGGTACGACAACGAATACGGGTACACCTGCAACATGCTGCGCTTCGTGCAGCACGTCGGTCGTTGATCGCCCCGAACCCTCATAGAGAGCGTCGATGAGATGAAGATCAAGCGATTTGCCGATCTGTGCGCATCCGGTCAGGTGCGAGATAAGCGGGTGTTCATTCGCGCAGACCTCAACGTACCGCTGGACGAAGCGGGCAACATCACGGAAGACACGCGTGTTCGCGCCTCGGTCCCGGCCATCCGGATGGCGCTCGACGCGGGCGCCGCAGTGATGGTCACCTCCCATCTCGGCCGTCCGACCGAGGGCGAATTGAAGCCCGAGGACTCGCTTGCGCCGGTCGCCAAGCGCCTCTCCGAGCTGCTCGGGCGTGAGGTGCCACTCGTGGCCCAATGGGTCGACGGGGTCACGGTTTCTCCGGGCGACGTGGTCCTGCTCGAGAACTGCCGCGTCAACAAGGGCGAGAAGAAAAACGACGAGGCGCTCGCGAAAAAGATTGCGGCGTTGTGCGACATCTTCGTGCACGACGCCTTCGGCACTGCCCATCGGGCGGAGGCGACCACGCACGGCGCGGCTCGCTTCGCGCCGGTGACCTGCGCCGGACCATTGCTGGCCGCCGAAATCGACGCCCTGACCCGCGCGCTCGCCGAGCCGAAGCGGCCGCTCGTGGCGATCGTGGCGGGCTCCAAGGTGTCGACCAAGCTCACGATCCTCGAATCGCTCGCGAAAAACGTCGATCAGCTCGTGGTCGGCGGCGGCATTGCCAACACCTTCATGCTCGCTGCTGGCCTGCCAGTCGGCAAGAGCCTCGTCGAAGCGGATCTCGTACCGCAGGCGAAGGCGGTGATCGATGCGATGGCCGCGCGCGGTGCGGAGGTGCCGATCCCGGTCGACGTAGTGGTCGCCCGGGAGTTCAAGGCCGACGCCTTGGCGACGGTCAAGGATGCCAAGGATGTCGCTGCGGAGGACATGATTCTCGACATCGGCCCGCAGACAGCGCAGATGCTCGCCGACAAACTCAAGGTCGCGGGCACCATCGTCTGGAACGGACCGGTCGGTGTATTCGAATTCGACGCGTTCTCGAAGGGAACCGAGACGATTGCACGCGCCATAGCGGCCTCCGACGCGTTCTCGATCGCTGGAGGTGGAGACACGCTCGCGGCGATCGCCAAATTCGGTATCGAGCGTGACATCGGGTACATCTCGACCGGCGGCGGCGCCTTTCTCGAAGTGCTCGAAGGCAAGACGCTACCGGCGATCGAAGTCCTCATGCAGCGCGCAGAGGGCTGAGCACAGCGAGCCCAGCTCGATCGGCGCACCATCCATCCCCAAAAACCAAAGCGCAAACAGAGAGGTAATTTCCCATGGCGATGATTTCCCTGCGGCAACTGCTCGATCACGCGGCCGAGCATGACTACGGCGTTCCGGCCTTCAACGTCAACAACCTCGAGCAGGTGCAGGCCATCATGGAGGCGGCGGCTGAGACGGACTCACCGGTGATCCTGCAGGCTTCGGCCGGTGCGCGCAAATACGCGGGTGAAGCCTTCCTCCGTCATCTCATCGTCGCGGCGGTGGAGGCCTACCCCGACATTCCTATCGTGCTGCATCAGGACCACGGCACCTCGCCCGCCGTGTGCCAGGCTTCCATCCGCTCGGGCTTCACGAGCGTCATGATGGACGGCTCGCTCAAGGAAGACGGCAAGACGCCGGCCTCGTACGAATACAACGTCGACGTGACCCGCAAGGTCTGCGAGATGGCGCATGCCGTTGGCGTATCGGTGGAAGGCGAGCTCGGCTGCCTCGGGTCGCTCGAAACCGGACAGGCTGGCGAAGAGGACGGCATCGGCGCCGAAGGTACGCTGTCGCATGACATGCTGCTCACCGACCCGGACGAGGCGCGCGACTTCGTGGCCAAGACCGGCGTCGATGCCCTGGCCATCGCGATCGGTACGAGCCATGGGGCCTACAAGTTCACGAGGAAGCCCACGGGCGACATCCTCGCCATCGACCGGATTGCCAAGATCCACGCGGCCATTCCGAACACCCACCTCGTCATGCACGGCTCGTCGAGCGTGCCGCAGGAGTGGCTCGAAGTCATCCGCAAGTACGGCGGCGACATCAAGGAGACCTACGGCGTGCCGGTCGAGGAGATCCAGCGCGGCATCAAGAGCGGCGTGCGCAAGGTCAACATCGACACCGACATCCGGCTTGCGATGACCGGTGCCACGCGAAAGGTCATGGCCGAGCACCCGTCGGAGTTCGATCCGCGCGCCTTCCTCAAGGCGGCCCGGGCAGCTGCAAAGGGGATCTGCAAAGACCGTTTCGAAGCCTTCGGCACCGCGGGCTGGGCATCGAAGATCAAGCCGATCTCGTGCGAGGCCATGGCCAAGCGCTACGTGTAAAGGGGGCAGTCATGGCGGCCATCGCACCGGCGGCCGAGCTGGGCTCTGCTGCACCAGACTTCACGCTGAAGGGGACGGATGACCGTATGCATACGCTCGCCGGGTTGCGCGGCGAGCGCGGCACGGTCGTCGTTTTCATGTGTAACCACTGCCCGTACGTCAAGGCGATCCTCGATCGCCTCGTGCGCGATGCCCGAGACCTGAAGCCCTTGGGCGTCAACGTGATCGGCATCAATTCGAACGATCCAGCGACATACCCTGAGGATAGCTTTGAAAACATGAAGGAGCTCGCTCCGCGGCTCGGTTTTCCCTATCTTTGGGATGAGACGCAGGACGTGGCGCGTGCCTATGGCGCGGTCTGCACGCCGGACTTCTTCGGCTTCGACCGTGACCTGCGGTTGCGCTACCGCGGGCAGCTCGATGCTTCGCGCAAGGAGACCGCGCCTGAGGGTACGCCGCGTGAGCTGTTCGAAGCGATGAAGATGATCGCCGAGACGGGCATCGGTCCAGCGATTCAGAATCCGAGCATCGGCTGTTCGATCAAATGGCGTGAGGGCTGATCGCTTCTTTCTCCCGCCCCCTAGGAGGGGGAGAGCTGAGGGCCGATTGAGGGGACGGAGGGGACTCGGCACGCGCCCCCGCATTCCGCCAGGCCACTCACCCACTCTTGCATTCCCCCGTCCGCACCGCGTCGATTTTCTCTCGCCGGTGCTGAAAGTCTCCGAACTTCTTGCCTCTGGTCTCGACCTCGGCGCTGTAGCGTGTCGCCGAAAGGAGCGTGATCACGGTCTTGTTCTCACCCGAGATGCCGGGTAGCGTGCAGCGCGCCGAGATCTCGTAACGCGTGCTGTCGAGACGCATGACCTCCGTCTTGCACAGTAGGCTCGTTGCGCGAAGCGTTCTCAGGATCTCGTGCTTCGGATCGACACAGTACTCGCTGTGGCGTGTCTGCGTCTCGCCGACGTGGGCCGGATTGCCCCCGGCTATCCGCTCGATGCGACGGTCGATCTTCCAGAGTCCGGGCTTGAGCTGATCGAGCGGCAAGGAATCCAGGGCGCAGGCGAAAGGAGAAGCGAGCAGGCTTGCGGTCACGGCGATCGCCAGGAGCGCGCTGGGGCGTGGCTGTACGGGCATCACGGGTGCAATTGAGAGGACGGCTGTCGACAACGATTGCGTCGCCGTCTCGTGGACAGCGCCGCGTTTTGGGGCGCGTTACGCTTGCGGTCTCATCGTTTCTGCGCAGTTTGGACGTGTTTTGCGCCGACGCCGATCCTGCTTCGCGCGCGCTGGCCGCGGTGGCGCGCCTGTACGGCGAGCGCGGTCTGTCGCGGCTGCGCGCGGCTCATGTGGCCGTGATTGGTCTGGGCGGCGTCGGATCATGGGCGGCCGAAGCGCTTGCACGGACCGGGATCGGGCGGCTCACGCTCATGGATCTCGACGTCATTGCAGAGAGCAATCTCAACCGGCAGATCCACGCCACGCACGCCACCTTGGGCATGAACAAGGTGGACGCCATGCGCGAGCGGATCGCGGCTATCACGCCCGCCTGCTGTGTTGCTGGTATCGACGAATTCCTTTCTCCGGAGACGCTCGGTCTGCTCCGGGCTGCGAACGCCGATGTCGTGATCGATGCCACCGATCAGATCGCAGCGAAGGTCGCGCTCGCCGTGGCCAGTCGCGATGAGCGCTGGCCGCTCATCATCTGCGGCGCCGCAGGCGGCAAACGTGATCCCTTGCGTCTGCGCAAGGGCGATCTTGCCGAGGCAACGCACGACGCACTCTTGGCTCGCTTGCGCACGCGTCTCCGGCGGGAGCATGGCTTTCCGACCAGCGCGCATGGCCGCGCGCGTCGATTTGGTCTCACCGCGATCTGGTCGCACGAGTCGGGGCAGGCCTCCCCCGATACGTCTGGACAGCGGCCAGGCGCCCCCCTGGCCTGCGGGGGATACGGCTCGGTGGTGATGGTCACGGCAGCCATGGGCATGGCCGCGGCCGGGCTCGCCGTTGAGTTAGTGCTTGCTGACAAAGCTTAGGCCACCGTATTCCTGCCCCGCTTCGAGCGGCATTTGTGAAGTGAAATTCGGCGCTTTACATATGCGTGACTGCGCATAGAATCAATCACGGTGATACGCAAACACTGCCGGTGTGCCTTGCCGCACAAAGGTAGATCAAGTCGGAGAGGGCAAGGGGGCCCACCATCCCCGATGTGCGGATCTGTCGGATGGAAGTTTCCGGCGTGCCCATCGCGCAAGACGACGTCCTATCCGAGGTAATCACAAGGAGGTCATTCCATGCACGAACTCGAGCCTTTGTTCGACAAGGTTGCGCGCTATTTCGCGCTCTTGTCGGACCCGTCCCGCCTCAAGATCATTCACGCGATCTGCAACGAGGAGCGGTCGGTCAACGCGGTGGCCGAGGCCACCGGCCTGTCCCAGCCAACCGCATCACGTCACTTGAGCGCGTTATTCATGACGGGCGCAGCGACACGACGCCGTGATGGCAATCAAGTTTTCTACAAGATCGCCGACAAGACTTTGACCGACATCTGCCGCACGGCCTGCGTCAGTCTCGTTGCGCGCGCCGATGAGGCGTCGAACGCCAATCTCGTCGAACAAAGCGCACGATTCATGGTTCCATCGCGTGCGGCTACCGGGGATCGCGCGCGTCGCATGGTCGCCGTGGAGGCAGCAGTCAAATGAGAATGAACGAAATGGTCACACCCGCTCCGCAGGGATTGAAGCGGCTCGGCCGCCTGCTCAAGGCGCCTGAATTCTTTGTCACCCGTGAATCGATGCAGATGTCGCGCGACGACCGCCGCGACTTCATGCGCAAAGCCTTCCTCGCAGCCGGCGGTGCTGCGGGAGCGCTTGCGCCGATCGCCTCCGCAAGCGCACAGGCTGCGCCCGAGGGTGACCCGAACATCCTCAAGCTGCCCGAGCACTCCACGGGGCTCGGCGCCCCGGTCGCCTCGACCGGCTACGGCAGCCCCTCCAAGTACGAAGCCAATCTCCAGCGGCGCGAGAGCCCAGGCCTCACCCGTGTCGGTGCCGCATCGGTGAGCTTTGCTCCCCTGCAGGGCTTCTTTGGCATCATCACGCCGAGCGGTCTGCACTTCGAGCGGCATCACCAGGGCTGGTGGGACATCGATCCGACCAAGCACCGTTTCATGATCAACGGTCTCGTGAAGCAGCCCAAGGTCTACACGATGGACGACCTGATGCGCATGCCGGCCGTGTCGCGCATCCACTTCATCGAGTGTGGTGCCAACACCGGTATGGAGTGGGGCAACGTGGCCGTACCGACCGTGCAGTACACGCACGGCATGATCTCCTGCTGCGAGTTCACCGGCGTACCGCTCAAGTGGTTGCTCGATGACTGCGGCGCCGACTGGAAGCGCGGCAAGTTTGTGCTTGCCGAAGGTGCCGATGGATCGAGCATGACCCGCACCATCAACATCGAGAACGTCATGGACGACGTGCTCGTCGCTTGGGGAATGAACGGCGAGATGCTGCGACCCGAGAACGGCTATCCGCTTCGCTTGGTCGTGCCGGGCGTGCAGGGCGTGTCGTGGGTCAAGTACCTGCGCCGCGTCGAGCTGGGCGATAAGCCCTACGGGACAAAGGACGAAGTGCTGCACTACGTCGACCTGATGCCTGACGGAACGCATCGTCAGTACACCAGCATCCAGGAAGTCAAGAGCGTGATCACTTCGCCCTCGGGCGGCCAGGTGCTCGTAGACAAGGGCTACTTCAACGTCACCGGCCTCGCCTGGAGCGGACGCGGCAAGATCCGTCGCGTCGATGTCTCTTTCGACGGCGGCAAGAACTGGAAGCAGGCTCGGCTCGAGACGCCGGTGCTCGACAAATGCCTGACACGGTTCAACATCGATTGGACGTGGGACGGCCGGGATGCGATCCTGATGTCACGCGCCACCGACTCGACCGGTCACGTGCAGCCGTCGGTGAGCCAGCTTCGTGCGGTGCGCGGAACGCGCTCGATCTATCACAACAACAAGATTCAAAGTTGGTTGGTCAAAGCGAACGGCGAGGTCAGCAATGTCCAGGTGGGTTGATATGAAGTACACATTGATTGCAGCCGCGCTCGTCGCGCTTGCGCTTCCGGTCGAAGCGCAGAACTTCAGTGGTTTGGGCCGTCCGGCGACACCCGCCGAGGTGAAGGCCTGGGACATCGACGTCCGGCCGGACTTCACCGGTCTGCCGCCCGGCAAAGGCAGCGTTGCCAAGGGCCAAGAGGTCTGGGAAGCCAAGTGCGAAAGCTGTCACGGCACCTTCGGCGAGTCCAATGAAGTCTTCACGCCCATCGTCGGCGGTACGACCAAGGCGGACATGAAGGAGGGCCGTGTGGCGAACCTGCGGAACGAAGCCTATCCCCAGCGCACCACCTTGATGAAGCTCTCCACGCTCTCCACGCTCTGGGACTACATCAACCGCGCCATGCCGTGGAACGCGCCCAAGACGCTGACCACCGAGGAGGTGTATGCAGTCGTTGCCTATATCCTGCACCTAGGTGATATCGTACCGGCGGACTTCGTGCTCTCCGACGAGAACATCCGCGAGGTGCAGAAAACGCTGCCCAACCGCGACGGCAAAGTGTTTTTCCCAGGCATGTGGAGCGTGAAGGGTAAGCCAGATGTTCAAGGCTCTGCCTGCATGACCAATTGCAAGACCGAGGTGAAAATCACGAGCACGCTGCCCGATTACGCACGCAACGCTCATGGCCAACTGGCTGAACAGATGCGCATCATCGGTCCGTTCCGCGGCGCCGACACGCTGTCGCCGTCGCGTGCGCAGTTCGTTCCCATCGGCTCCGGTACTACGGGCGTCAAGGCCGCTTCGGCGGCTCCGGTGCAGTCGGCAGCCTCGGCGGGTCTCAAGCTGGCGCAGCAGCACGCATGCATGGCCTGTCACGGCCTCAACAATAAGCTGGTCGGGCCTTCCATGGCGGACATTGCCAAGAAGTACGCCGACAAAAAGGGCGAAGCGATCGCCTACCTCACTGGACGCATCAAGGCAGGCGGTTCAGGGATCTGGGGTACGGTCCCGATGCCTGCGCAAGCGCATGTCCCTGACGCAGACATTCGCGCGATCGCGGAATGGATCGCCGCTGGGAGGTTCTAACTAAGGTACGGCGCCGCTCTCTATTCGCGCGAATGGGGCTTCCCCAAACGGGATAGCCCCAACTACGGTCAACTCGGCGCTGTCTACAATCGTTCCTAACCTGTCATTACCCCTGAGGAGGACACATGAACATCACTTGCACCACGCGCCGTGAGGCGCTCAAGGCTGGCGGCACTCTCGCTGCTGTCGTTGCTGCAGTTTCGGCGGGGCTTCTCCCGGCGTCTGTGCTTGCCAACTGGAACAAGGCCGCATTCGAAGCAAAGAAACTCGAGGACGTGCTGTCTGCGATCGGTGCTGGCGCAGCTGCAGAGAAGTCGACCGATATCGTCATCAACGCGCCGGACATCGCCGAGAACGGTGCCGTCGTTCCCATTGCAGTCCAGAGCAAAATTCCAAACACCGAATCAATTGCGATTCTGGTCGAAAAGAACCCCAATCTCTTGGCGGCCAAGTTCGACCTTCCGGCAGGCACGGAAGCGAACGTTGGGACGCGAGTGAAAATGGGCCAGAGCTCGAACGTTCATGCAATCGTCCGGGCCGGTGGCAAGACCTATGTCGCTGTCAAGGAGGTGAAGGTCACGCTTGGCGGGTGCGGTGGTTGATACCCGTCGCTGGCTCGGGGGCGTGAGTATTCGGCTCACCGTCCTCTAGGTTAGTAGCCGAGAGGTAACCGTGTGACGTCACCGGTGTACCTTTGCGCCCTCGAACAACCCCCTCGAGCGACTCCCTCCGAGCGACCCCCTCGAGCGACCCCCTCGAGCGGCCTAATCCACGACCGTCACGTCCAAAATTGAACTAAGGAGATCAACATGGCAGATCCAATGCGCATCCGCGCACAACTCAAAGGCGACACCACCGAAGTGCGTGTTCTCATGGCGCACATCATGGAAACAGGAACACGCAAGGACAGCTCCGGACAGACCGTGCCTGCGCATTTCATCCAGACCATCACGGCAAAGCACGGCGAGAAAACGGTGCTCACCGCCTCTTTTGGTCCTGCGGTTTCACAGAACCCGGTGCTCAACTTCTCTTTCAAGGGCGGCGCCAAGGGCGACAAGGTCACTGTAACTTGGGTCGACAACAAGGGTGAGATGCGCACCGACGAGGCAACGATCAGCTGATCCCGATCCGGGCAGCGCCTGACCGCACTGCCCGGATGTCAAGTAAGTTTCACGTACGACAAGGAGAAGTCCAATGAACCGTGTTTGGACCGACGCGCTCGTACTGGCTGGCGCGCTCGCCTTGCCAGCGCTCGCCATCGCGCAGCAAGATGCGCAAAAAGAGATCGAGCGCTACCGCCAACTGCTCGCGGATGGTAACCCCGCCGAACTGCTTGAGATGCGCGGTGAAGATTTGTGGAAGCAAAAACGCGGCCCTAAAAACGCGTCGCTCGAGCAGTGCGATCTCGGACTCGGCCCGGGCGTGGTCAAGGGGGCCTACGCCAAGCTGCCGAAGTACTTCGCAGACGTCGATCGCGTCATGGACGCAGAGACGCGTCTCATTCACTGCCAGAAGACTTTGCAAGGCTTCAGCGAAGAGGAGCTTACAAAGCGGCCCTACTCGCTTCGCGCGGGTGAACGGCAGACGGACCACGAAGCGTTGACCGCCTACATCGTTGGTCAGTCGCGCGGTATGAAGGTCGAAGTGCCCCAGTCCCACCCGAAGGAAATCGAAAGCTACAAGCGTGGCGAGAAGATGTTCTTTTGGAAGGGCGGTCCTTACGATTTTTCATGCTCTAACTGCCACGCGGTCGACAACCAACGAATTCGCCTACAAGATCTTCCTAATTTCAATAATGCGTCAAGCGCGCAGCGAGCGTTTACGACTTGGCCCGCCTATCGGGTGAGTCAGGGGGCGATGCGCACGATGCAGTGGCGGCTGTACGACTGCTTCCGTCAGCAGCGTTTCCCCGAGCTCAAGTTCACTTCGCAAGCTTCCATTGACCTCATCACCTACATGGGGGTCAAGGCTGCTGGCGGAACGATGGATGCACCGGCAATCAAGCGCTGACGAAGGGAACTACCATGGCATTCAAACGCACACTCCTTGCCTCGATGGCCTCCGTCGCGCTGGTTGCGGGTTGCGCAGGCGTGATGACCGCGTCAGCACCAAAGGAACCGACGGACGCGGACGTCCTCGCGGTTTTGCAGGAGTCGTTCAAGGAGGCCGGACCGGCGAAGCTCGATCGTCTCAAGCCGACCGACCTCCAGGCCGCCTGCGCGGTAGCTAACCGCACGGGCAAGGATCTCGAGCCGGCAACCCGTGAGCGCCTTCAGAAGGCAGCACTCGAGGCGGTGAAATACCCGGCGGACGGCAAGTTCCTCGGTGACTGGAAGCGCGGCGAACAAATCGCGCAGAGCGGGCGCGGACTTCAGTTCAGTGACTCGCCAGACACGGTGAACGGCGGCAACTGCTACGCGTGCCACCAGCTGACCAAGGAAGAGATCTCCCACGGCAACATCGGTCCCTCGCTCTACAACTACGGTAAGCTGAGGGGAAATTCAGAAGCCATCTTGCGCTACACCTGGGCGCGGATTTGGAACAGTCACTCCTTCAACGCCTGTGCGAACATGCCGCGCTTCGGTGATGCCGGCATCCTGACCGAAGCGCAGATCAAGGACGTCATGGCGCTGCTCCTCGATCCACAAAGCCCAGTGAACAAATAACCTAGCTTCAACGCCGGCGCAGTGCTGGCCGGGCGGTCCCGACGCGGTTCCCTACCGTTTCGGCACCGCCTTTTTTATCAGGCGGAACCCTTCATGCAAAGACGTGAATTCTTGAATGTCCTCGCTATCGCAGCAGCGGCAGGTGCAGTGCTTGACTCGAAGGACTTGCTCGCGGCAAACCGGCCCGATCGCTTCTACGATCTACCGCGCTTTGGGAACGTTCACTTTCTCCACATGACCGACTGCCACGCACAGTTGAAGCCGGTCTATTTTCGCGAGCCCAACGTCAATCTCGGTGTCGCCTCGATGCTAAACCAGCCGCCGCATCTCGTCGGTGAACACCTGCTCAAACAGTTCAATATCCGTCGTGGTTCGCGTGAAGCGCACGCCTTCACCTACCTCGACTTCGAAGCCGCCGCCAAAACCTACGGAAAGGTCGGTGGTTTCGCGCATCTCGCTACCCTCGTCAAACGGATGAAAGCATCTCGTCCTGGAGCGCTCCTGCTCGATGGTGGCGACACTTGGCAAGGTTCGGCTACCGCGCTCTGGACCAACGGTCAGGACATGGTCGATGTCTGCAAACAACTGACCGTCGATGTAATGACCGGACACTGGGAATTCACGCTTGGCGCAAAGCGTGTGCAGGAAATCGTCGATAAGGATCTGAAAGGCAAGATCGATTTCGTTTGTCATAACGTCAAGACGACCGACTTCGAAGATCTGGTCTTTCCTCCGTACACGATTCGGGAGATGAACGGAATCCCGGTGGCCATCATCGGCCAGGCGTTTCCGTATACACCCATCGCAAACCCCCGCTATCTCGTACCTGACTGGACGTTTGGTATTCAGGACCAGCATCTGCAAAAAATGGTTGACGAGGTCCGCGGCAAGGGCGCGCAGGTCGTCGTGGTCGTCTCCCACAACGGTATGGATGTGGATCTCAAGATGGCGTCGCGTGTCACCGGAATCGACGCGATCTTCGGCGGACATACGCATGACGGTGTGCCTGGCGCAATCCCTGTCAAAAATGCAGGTGGCACCACGCTCGTCACCAATGCCGGATCGAACGCCAAGTTTCTTGGCGTCATGGATTTCGATGTCAAGAACGGGCGTGTCGCCGACTTCCGCTACCGATTGCTACCGGTCTTCTCGAATCTCCTGCCGGCCGATCCGGAGATGGACGCGCTCATCACCAAAGTCCGTGCACCTTATGAGGCGAAGCTCAATGAGGTACTCGCCACGACCGATGGTCTGCTCTATCGTCGCGGCAACTTCAATGGAACCTGGGACCAGCTGTTGGTCGATGCACTGATCGATGTCAAGGGCGCGCAGATTGCATTCTCCCCGGGATTCCGGTGGGGCACGTCAATCCTGTCTGGTCAGGCCATCACGCGCGAGCGATTGATGGATCAGACGGCTACGACCTACTCGTACACCACCGTCACTGACATGACCGGCGAGACGCTCAAGACGGTCATGGAAGACGTCGCAGACAACCTGTTCAACCCTGATCCTTACTATCAGCAGGGCGGTGACATGGTGCGCGTGGGTGGGTTGACCTACACGATCGATCCGAGCGCCGGCGCTGGCAACCGCATCAGCGATATGCGGCTCGATGGCAAGCCGATCGAAGCCGGGAAGACCTACAAGGTCGCGGGCTGGGCACCGGTCTCCGAGGGCGCGCGCGACGCCAATACCGAGCCCGTCTGGGAAGTCGTCGAGCAGTGGCTGAAGGCCAAGCGCCGGGTGACCTCGCGTAGGCTCAACCAGCCGAAGATACTCAACACTGCTGGTAACCGTGGCGTTTCAATCTGACCCGCTACTCGAGGGCCGTCCCATGAGCGCGTTACATGATCCCGACCGTCGTCGTTTCAGTTTCGCGCTCGCGACGGCGGGCCTCGTCGGCGCGGCCGCCCTCGGCGGCCAGCCGCGGCTAGCGCATGCCCAACCCAAGGTCGGTGATCCGGTCGTCCTGCCCTCGGTCACGACGATCGAGGGCAAGACGCTGCCCGCCTCGCAGTGGCGAGGCAAGGTGCTCATCGTCGAGAAGTTCGCCACCTGGTGTCCGTTCTGCAAGGTTATGAACCCCAAGATCGAGAAACTCCTGCAGAGGGAGCGCTCGAGGGGGTTGGAAGTCCTCGCGCTCTCGATCGATCGCAATCCGGCCGAGGTGCCCAAGTACATGCAGCAGCATGGTTACACCTTCCACGCCGCGATGTGGACGCCTGAGTGGGAAAAGGCCCTCGGAGACGTCAAGGGCCTGCCGATCTTCTGGATCATCGGCCGCGACGGCAAACTGAAGCAGATCGAATCCGGCGAATTGCTCGACGAAGACGTCGCCGAGTTCGCGCGTTGGCTCTGACCGACTTCAGACCTCTGCCAAGCGCGTCGATACAATCTCAAAGTACACCTGCCGGGGTGGCGGAATTGGTAGACGCAGCGGATTCAAAATCCGCCGGTGGCAACACTGTGGGGGTTCGAGTCCCCCCGCCGGCACCAGCCGCGTAGCGGTCCTCGGTGGCTTCTCTCTGACACAGCGGCTCCCGCGGGAGCCGCGTCGCTTTCGAGCATCCCGCAACTCGCCCCCCGAAATCGACGTTTCGTCGCGCCACCGGCGACGCGCTTCGCCCTTAGCGTCGACAATTCATTTCGATGGCTCGCGCGAGCCACGAATCTGAGGAGTCGTTTTATGTTCGCATCGACCCGTTCCCGGCTGGCCACGACGCTGATCGGCCTTGCCACGCCCCTCGTGGCGATGGCCGCCCCATCGGCCGCCCCATCGGCCGCACCATCGGCCGCCCCATCGGCCGCCCCATCCGCCGCCACACCCGCGGCCTTTGCCAAGAGCCCGGCAACGATGTCAGCCGCTGCACCCGCCGCGCCCCCGGGCGCGACCAAGAAGATCGCGGTGCTCGCGGCCGTCGGTGACCAGATGCAGCTCGTTCGCCGCCGTCTGGGGGTGGGCTCGAATCTCGAGCCGTTCGTGCGCCAGTGGGTGACGGTCCCCGGCCAGACGCTCAACAAGATGGTGCTGCGCGGCATGGATCAGGCGATCTCGGCCGAGTACCCGAACGCCGAGGTGCTCTACCTGATGCTCATGCCGGACGCAAAGGAGCGCGAGTTGCGTGCGGATCAGCGCGAGGAAGCGGCCTTCCGCCGGGCGATCGCGATGCTCGAGCCGATCGAGACACGGAAGGGTTGGGACGAGATCTACATCGTCTCCCCCAAGTGGCTGTTCCCGGAGAACGGGGGTATGGCGAGCAAGCTCACTGGCATCGGCATCTTCATCCAGCCAATCGAAAGCGCGAGGAACGCCGAGGAGCTGTTCGAAAGCGGTCTCGCGGTAGATGTGGACGGGGAGCAGGTGCGGGACTTGGGCAAGTTCAAGCAGTCGCGCAGCCAGACCTACGTGGCCCCCTTTTTCTACATGAAGGTCACGGTGCTCGACGCGAAGACGCTGCGCGTGATCCGCACCGACGAGCGCTACGACTTCCGCCGCCTGATCAACAGCGATTCGACCGCGCTCAACGTGGCGGCATCGATCCCGCCGGACATGCTGGCGGACCAGCTGACCCAGTTCGTCGAGGCATCGGCCCGCCGACTGGTGGTGGATCGTCCGGGAACGATCGACATCGGACCGCTACGCGCAACGCCTGCGCCCGTTCCGACGAAACCCTAGGGTCGATCGCCTCGCGCGAACCCCTCGTCTTCGGGTTACACGACGGCAGCGCGGAACACGCGGAGTGACACCGCAGCTCGATCACCTCCACTGTCCATGAATTTCAGAAGGGAGCGCCGGTCAAGTGCCCCAGGTCACCCCAGAGCGTCTCTGGACGCTCTCCGATTTCGATTACGACCTCCCAGAAGGTCTGATTGCTTCCGAGCCCCTAGCCGAGCGCAGCGCTTCGCGCCTGCTCGACGCGCGCTCGCTTCCGCCCGCCGATCGCGTCTTCCGGGAACTGCCGAGGCTGCTCCGCGCGGGCGACCTGCTTGTGTTCAATGACACCCGCGTCGTGCGGGCACGGCTCTTCGGCCAAAAGGCCTCGGGCGGGCGGATCGAGCTCCTGATCGAGCGCCTGCTGGCTCCGGACGAAGCGCTCGTGCAGATGCGCGCAAGTCACGCGCCGAAAGTGGGCGCTCGCCTCACGATCGCGGGTCGGGCCGAAGCCGAGGTGCTCGGGCGCGAGGACCGCTTCCATCGCCTTCGTCTCGTCTCGGGGCTCACCGACTTCGGGCTGCTCATGCACGAGGCAGGGGAACTGCCGCTGCCACCCTACATGGGCCGCCGAGCGGGCGAGGCGGACGAGACACGGTACCAGACGGTCTACGCCACGAAGGATGGCGCCGTGGCGGCGCCTACGGCCGGGCTGCACTTCGACGAAGCCGTGCTCGCAGCCTGCCGTGCGGCCGGCATCGAAATGGCGAGCGTGACCCTGCACGTGGGGGCGGGCACGTTTCTGCCGGTGCAGACCGAGCGGATTGCGGAGCACCGGATGCACCGCGAGCGCTACGAGCTGCCCGAATCGACGGTCGAGGCGATCGCACGCTGCCGCGCGCGGGGTGGCCGCGTCGTGGCGGTGGGGACGACGACCGTACGCACGCTCGAAGGCGTGGTCGCCGCGCTTGGCGAGCTTCGCCCGCACTCGGCCGAAACCGAGCTCTTCATCACGCCGGGCTTTTCATTCCGGGTCGTGGACATGATGATCACCAACTTCCATCTGCCCAAATCCACCCTGCTGATGCTGGTATCAGCCTTTGCCGGCCATGACGAGATTCGCGCGATCTACGCCCACGCTGTGCGCGAGCGCTATCGCTTCTTCAGCTATGGCGATGCGATGCTCCTCGCTCGAAAGGGGGACGCATGAAATTCGACGTGCTCGCTCGGGATGGCCACGCGCGTCGAGGTCGACTGACGCTCGCGCATGGCGTCGTCGAGACACCCATCTTCATGCCTGTCGGCACCTACGGCACCGTGAAGGCGATGACGCCCCAAGGTTTGACCGACGTCGGCGCCCAGATCATCCTGGGCAACACATTTCACTTATGGCTGCGCCCGGGCACGGAGATCATGCGGCAGTTTGGCGGGCTGCACCGCTTCATGGGCTGGTCGGGGCCAATCCTCACCGATTCGGGGGGCTTCCAGGTCTGGTCACTCGGCGACTTGAGAAAGATCACCGAGGAGGGGGTGCACTTCGCCTCACCGATCAATGGCGACCGGCTGTTTCTCTCTCCTGAAGTCTCGATGCAGATCCAGCACGCGCTCGGATCCGACGTCGTGATGCAGCTCGATGAGTGCACGCCCTGGGACGTGCCCGTGGCCGATGCCGAGCGCTCGCTCGAGATGAGCCTGCGTTGGGCAGCGCGTTCGAAGGCCGAGCACGAGCGGCTCGGCAATCCGAACGCCCTCTTCGGGATCGTGCAGGGGACCGTCCACACAGCATTACGTGAGCGCTCACTCGAGGGGCTCATGTCGATCGGCTTCGATGGCATCGCGGTGGGCGGGCTCTCCGTCGGCGAGCCCAAGGAGGAAATGCGCAAGGTGCTCGACTTCATCGGACCGCGCTTGCCTGGCGACAAGCCGCACTACCTGATGGGTGTCGGGACGCCCGAGGACCTGGTCTACGCCGTGGGGCGGGGCATCGACATGTTCGATTGCGTGATGCCCACCCGGAATGCCCGAAACGGCTGGTTGTTTACTCGATACGGCGACGTGAAGCTCAAGAACGCGCGTCACCGCGACGACCCGCGCCCGCTCGACAGCACTTGTCGTTGCTACACCTGCCGAAACTTCAGCCGCGCCTATCTGCACCACCTGCACCGTACGGGCGAGATCCTCGGTGCCATGCTCAACACGATCCACAACCTCCACTACTACCTCACGCTCGCAGGCGAGATGCGCGAGGCGATCGCTGCCGGCCGCTTCTTCGAGTTTCAGCAACAGTTCCACGCCGACCGCGCGCTCGAAGCTGCGGGCTGATCGCCGAGTTGCCGCGCGCCAGCCCCGTCTCTCGGCGTGGCGGGGGGCTCGTAAAATGCCTTTCAGACTCCAACTCGAATGAAGTCAGTTTTTTTCGATGGTCGCGCCCCGCTGATCTCAACGATCGAATGCGGGTCGTGATCTCGCACGCCGCAGGAACACGCACACATGATCGGAACCGCCTACGCCCAGGCCGCCGGGGGCGCCACCGGCAACGAATGGCTTTCGCTTCTGCCGATGATCGCCATCTTCGTCGTCTTCTATTTCCTCCTCATCCGGCCGCAGCAGAAGCGCGTCAAAGAACAGCGGGCGATGATCGAAGCCTTGCAGAAGGGCGACGAGATCGTCACCGCAGGCGGTATCGTGGGCAAGATCATCAAACTCGATGAAAACTACGTCTCGCTCGAAACTGCGGGCGGAACCACGTTCGCTGTTCAGCGGAGCGCCGTGAGCGCGCTCCTGCCGAAGGGCTCCCTGAAGAACATCTGATCGACTGCGTCCTGCGGAGGTCCGGGAACCAAGGCGCCCCGGAGGCCGCGATCGACCGGGCGCCGGAAAGTCCCCATGAATCGTTACCCTCTTTGGAAGTATGTGGTGATGGCGGTCGCCTTCGCGATTGGCCTGCTCTACACGCTGCCCAATTTCTTTCCGCAGGTTCCTGCAGTGCAGGTGTCGACCAGCCGTCCGGGCGTCCGGCTCGACACGGCCTTGCTCGAGCGTGTGGAGTCTTCGCTCAAGGGCGCAGGGCTGCCCGTCGCCTCTTCCGCGCTCGATGCAAACGGCGTGCATGTGCGTTTTGCCGGGGGCGACACGATCACGCAGATCAAGGCCAAGGAAGTGCTCGTGCGCGACCTGAACGCTGGCGCGGAGGATGGCACGGGGCCCTACATCGTGGCGCTGACCAACGAGACCACCACGCCCAAGTGGATGCAGGCAATGAACGCGCTGCCGATGTTCCTGGGTCTCGACCTGCGCGGCGGCGTGCACTTCCTGATGCAGGTGGACATGACGCAGGCGCTCGACCGCGCCGCGGACCGCAGTGCTGCCGATATCCGCTCGCTCCTGCGCGAAAAGCGCATCCAGTACAGTGGCGTGGAGAAGGCGGGCGAGCAGATCGTTGTGCGCTTCCCCGACGCCGCGGAGCGCGAGAAGGCGAAGGACGCAATTGGCATTTCCAATGCCGACCTGCTCCTGCGCGAGGACGGTACAGGCGCCGATGCCCGACTGGTGGTGACACTCAAGGAAGAGGCGAAGAAAAAGCTCGCCGATGCCGCCATCGAGCAGAACCAGAAGGTCCTCAACAACCGCATCAACGCGCTCGGCTTGACCGAGCCCATCATCCAGCGGCAGGGCATGGACCGGATCGTGATCCAGGTGCCCGGAGCCTCGGACCCGGCGCGCTTGAAAGAGATCATCGGCCGCACCGGCACGCTGGAGCTGCGCATGGTCGAAGCCGACAGCCGCCGCAATTCGGCCCTGCTCGAAAGCGCGCGCGCGGGCAATGTGCCGTTCGGGCTGGAGCTCGTGACCGATCGTACGGGCGAGCAGATTCTCGTCAAGAAGCAGTACGTCATTACGGGCGAGCGCATCACCGGCGCCGAGCCCGCCTTCGACAGCCAGACCAATCAGCCCATCGTGCGCGTGCAGACCGACGGGCAGGGCGCCCGCGTGCTGCGCGACGTGACCAGTCAGAACATCGGTAACCGGATGGCCATCCTCCTGATTGAAAAAGGCAAGCCCGAAGTCATCACCGCGCCCACGATTCAGGGCGAGTTGGGCGTCAACTTCCAGATCAGCGGCAGTATGACCACGCGGGAGACGAGCGACATCGCGCTCTTGATCCGCTCCGGTTCGATCGCTGCACCGATGGAGATCATCGAAGAGCGGACGGTCGGACCGAGCCTCGGTGCCGAAAACATCGAGCGCGGCTTCAACTCGGTGCAGTGGGGTTTCATCGCGCTGGTGCTCTTCATCATCGTCTACTACATGGTGATGGGGCTCATCTCGGCCATCGCGCTTGCGGTGAACCTGCTTCTTCTCGTTGCGTTGCTTTCGATGCTCCAGGCCACGCTGACCCTGCCGGGTATCGCGGCGATTGCGCTCACGCTCGGCATGGCGATCGATGCCAACGTCCTCATCAACGAGCGGATCCGCGAGGAACTGCGCGCCGGTCTCAAGCCGCAGGAGGCCATCGCGGCCGGCTTCGAGCGTGCGTGGGCGACGATTCTCGACTCCAACATCACCACGCTGATCGCCGGCATCGCACTCTTCGTGTTTGGCACTGGCCCGGTCAAGGGATTTGCAGTCGTGCACTGCCTCGGCATCCTGACCTCGATGTTCTCGGCGGTGTTCTTTGCCCGCGGCATCGTCAACCTGATCTACGGCCGCAAGAAGAAGCTCGACAGGATCTCGATCGGCACCGTCTGGAAGCCCGGCGGGTCAGCCGGTGCGGTGACCGTAGCGCAGCAGCGTGCGATCTCCGAGCCCGGCACCGAAACCAAGTAACCGAGAAAGACACGGAGACCGACCATGGAGTTTTTCCGGTTCCAACGCGACCTCCCCTTCATGAAGTACGCGCTGACGTTCAACGTCATCAGCGTGATCACCTTCCTCTTTGCGGTCTGGGCGCTCGCCTTCCGCGGCCTGAACTTCGGCATCGACTTCGCCGGTGGCACCGTGGCAGAAATCCGCTTCGCGCAGCCGGCCAACGTCACGGAAGTCCGCAAGGCGGTTGAAACACTCGGCACGGGTGAGGCGTTCGTGCAGAACTTCGGCACGCCGAACGACATCCTCGTGCGGCTGCCGATCATTCAGGGCGTGACCAACGCACAGACGAGCGAGCGGCTGTTCACTGCCATCTGCGGCGCGCGCCCGCTGAACGAGGCGAAGAACGCCTGCGGCGACGGTGCCGATCGGATCGAATTGAAACGCGTGGAGTTCGTTGGCCCGCAGGTGGGCCGCGAGCTCTTCGAAAGTGGTGCGCTCGCGCTCGTGCTCGTGATCGTCGGCATCATGGCCTATCTGTCGCTGCGTTTCGAGTGGCGCTTTGCAGTGGCAGCCATCCTCGCCAACCTGCACGACGTGGTCATCATCCTCGGACTCTTCGCCTTCTTCCAGTGGGAGTTCAACCTGCCGGTGCTCGCGGCCACGCTCGCGATCCTCGGTTACTCGGTCAACGAGTCCGTGGTGATTGCCGACCGGATCCGAGAGAACTTCCGCAAGATGCGCAAGGCCTCCGTCGAGCAGATCATCGACAACGCCATCACGAGCACGATCAGCCGTACGGTCATCACCCACGGCTCGACCCAGATCATGGTGCTTTCGATGCTCATCTTTGGCGGCGAGACGCTCTTCTACTTCGCGCTCGCGCTCACGATCGGCATCCTCTTCGGCATCTATTCCTCGGTGCTTGTGATGGCACCGCTCGTGCGCTGGCTCGGTGTGTCGCGCGAGAACCTGGTCAAGCCGGAACGGCCCAAGGACCCGCTCGAGGCCGAGAAGATCCTGCCGTAGGGCGGGCCTCGTACCCGACCGCCGGATCCCGCGCGTGGAAGCGATCACCGAGCTCATCCAGATCCTCTGGAGTTTCTTCGCCGAGCTCGACCAGCACCTTGCCGCGCTCGCCCAGGCGTCTCCGTGGGGCTTCTTCGGCGTGGTCGCCCTCATCATCTTCGTCGAGACCGGGCTCGTGGTCATGCCCTTCCTGCCCGGGGACTCGCTGCTTTTCGTTGCGGGGACGGTGACCGCGGTCGCCGGGTTGCCGATCCACGCGCTCGTCGCCCTGCTCATCGTGGCGGCGGTACTCGGGGATTCGGTCAATTACTGGATCGGCAACAAGCTCGGTGTCACCGCCTTCGAGAGCACGGACCCGCGGATGCAGCGCATCTTCCGCAGGGAGTATCTGGCGCGCACCCAGGCGTTCTACGACCGCTATGGCGCGTTTTCCATCGTGATCGGCCGCTTCGTGCCGATCGTGCGCACCTTCGTGCCCTTCCTCGCCGGCGTGGCGCGCATGCACTACAGCCGCTTCCTCACTTACAACATCGTGGGCGGCGTCCTCTGGATCGCTTCGCTGACCTACGCAGGTTACCTGTTCGGCAACCTCCCCTGGGTACGAGCTCATCTCTCGCTCATCGTCATCGGTATCGTCATCGCCTCGATCATGCCGATGGTCTTGAAGTTCTGGCAGGAGCGCCGCCGTCAGCAGGCAGCACCGTAGAAAGCGTCGAAGCTTCTCGCCGCGTAGGCCGATGGCGCCTCGCGCTGTGTCACCGGGCGCGGATCAGGCAAACAGCCCGAGCACCCACGACCGCCCCCAGAACAACCAGCCGAGGGTGATCGCGAGTGTGAGCGCGGTCACCGGGAGGCCGATTCTCAGGTGCTCGCGCCAACTGATCGCGATGCCAGCGCGTGCAGCCAGATCGACCACGATCAGATTGGCGATCGAGCCCACCAGCAGCAAATTGCCTGCGAGCGTCGAGACGAGTGCAAGGAGAACGCCCTGTGTTTCGCCATGTAGATGGGGCAAGAGCAGCATCACTGCGGGTACGTTGGAGACCAGGTTGGACAAGCTCACACCGAGCAGCGTGAGCGGCACCGGGTCACCCAGGGCGATGTTCTGCCGAACGAGCCAGGCGACTGCTTCGGCAGGCAGGCCCGTCCGGTCGATGGCTGCATTGACGACGAAGAGGCCCATGAACAGCACGAGCAGCGACCAATCCACGTAGCCCATGATCTCGGCCGAGTGCAGGCGACGGGAGAGGAGCAAGACGCCGGCCGCCACCAGCGCGACCACCTCGTGCGGCCAAGTCGTGAGCGTGAAGGCGGCGAGCACTGCGCACACGACGATCATGCCCTTGAGGCTCTGACCGGCATCGAAGGTGGGCTCGCTCGCTTGCGTGACCTCGATGCGCTGCCCCTCCACTGGCGCAGTCGGAGCCGTCATTTGGCGCTGCATGACAAGCCAGAGGAAGAGCCAGATCGCAAACAGACCCGACACCGCGGGCGGGCCCGCGAGCAAAAAGTAACGCGCGAAATCGAGCTCGAGCACGCTGCCGATCAACATGTTCTGCGGGTTGCCGATCAGTGTCGCCGCCGAGCCCACATTGGCTGCACAGGCCAGCCCGACGAGAAAAGGCAACGGTGGCAACGCACGCGAGAGACAGATCTGCGCGACCACCGGCGTCATGGCCAGGCAAATCACATCGTTCGAGAAAATCGCCGAGAGCGTGCCCGCGGTGAGCACGAGCGCGCCGAGCAGCAGACCCGGAGGCCACGGCTTGCTGCCGATCCAGCGTGTGACGGCACCGTAGAAGCCGCCCAGTCGCATCTGCGCCGAGATCACCATGAAGGAGAAGAGCAGGAGGATGGTCGGCAGGTCCACCGCTTTGGCGGCCTGAGGGACATCCAGCGCGCCGAGGCCAATCATCGCAATCGCGCCCAGCAGGGCCACGCCGGAACGGTCGAGCCGAAGGCGGGGCAGCCCGCCGAGAAACATTCCGACGTACACCACGGCGAACACCGCGACCACGCCCCAGTCGATGGGTTGGTGTTGCGCGAGCGATGGCATGGGCAGAGCGGTCAACTCAGGCATCGTCACCGCATTTTGCCGGGCGGCGAGCCGCCGGGTCTGAAACGCTGGCCAGTGACGCTAACCGACCGACGGCTTTTGCCGCTCGTACCACGGACGTGTTGCGTTGACCACGCGCACGACGAGCAGCATCACCGGGACCTCGATCAGTACGCCCACGACGGTTGCAAGCGCCGCCCCGGACTCGAACCCGAACAGACTGATCGCAGCGGCCACCGCAAGCTCGAAGAAGTTCGACGCGCCGATGAGCGCCGAAGGGCAGGCGACCGAGTGCTTCTCGCCGAGCACACGGTTCAATCCGTAGGCGAGTGCCGAATTGAAGAACACCTGGATCAGGATGGGCACTGCCAGCATCGCGATCACCAGCGGCTGGCGCAGGATCTGCTCGCCCTGAAAGGCAAAGAGCAACACGAGGGTGATCAGCAGCGCAGCCATGGACCAAGGCCCGACGCGTGCAAGCAGACGGTCGAGCGCAGCCTGACCGCCACGCGCAAGCACCTGGGCGCGTATGACCTGCGCGATGATCACCGGGATCACGATGTACATGACCACGGAGATCAGCAACGTATCCCAGGGCACCGTGATCGAGGAGAGCCCGAGCAGCAGCCCGACGATCGGTGCGAAGGCAAAGATCATGATCGTATCGTTGAGCGCGACTTGACCGAGCGTGAAATACGGATCTCCGTTGGTGAGGCGAGACCAGACGAAGACCATTGCCGTGCAGGGCGCAGCGGCCAGAAGGATGAGCCCGGCGATGTAGCTGTCGAGCTGATCTTGGGGCAGATAAGGGGCGAAGACCTGCCGGATGAAGATCCAGCCGAGCAGCGCCATCGAGAAGGGCTTCACCGCCCAGTTGATGAAGAGCGTCACCCCGATGCCGCGGGCATGGTGGCGCACCTGCCCCATCGATCGAAAATCGATCTTGAGCAGCATCGGGATGATCATCACCCAGATCAGCACCCCCACAGGCAGGTTGACCTGGGCGACCTCCATCTTGCCGATGGCCTGCACCGGGCCCGGTAGCAGTTGCCCGAGGCCGATCCCGAGCAGGATGCACAACGCCACCCACACGGTAAGGTAGCGCTCGAAAAGATTCATCGAGTTGGCGGTCGAATGTTTCTGTGTCGCGGCGTCTGTGCTGGACATGATTGTGGGGCAAAAGACCGACGAAATTTGGGAAAACAGCTTTGAATCGTAATGCTGGCAGATGACGCGCGTTCGATGCGAGGGGCAGCCGTGCCCGGTGGATTGACTTCGGGGCGCGTCAGGCCATGCGGACGGCGTTGCCGATCACGACGTTGCGGTGAGCCCTGAAGGTGCAGACCATCGCGCAGACGATCGATCGTGCAGGCCGTCGCGCAGATCATCGCGCAGGCCATGCATGCATGCATGCCGGCCGCCGTTGTCCCCGACGCTTTCGAGCGCGACTCACCCCGGTCTGCATGCTCGGCAGCCCATGATGCAGGCCCGAGTATCCGCAGAGCGCGCGATCGCGGTCGGCAGCCGCACCGCTTCATCGAGGGCCGACCACTCCATCGAAGGCAACGGAGGACTAAAAAACCCAACGGGGAAGGGTGGTGAGTTCTATAGGATTGGAACCTACGACCTACGGACTAAGGGTCCGTTGCTCTACCAGCTGAGCCAAGAACCCATGACGATCGTTGGTGGAGACGAGGAGGATCGAACTCCCGACCTTCGCATTGCGAACGCGACGCTCTCCCAGCTGAGCTACGTCCCCAGACGGACATGGATTATAGGTCGCCCTCCGGCAGCGTGTAAAAGCCGCGCTCAGCATTCCAAGCGAGGAGCGACGCGGGTTGCTGCCAGTCAGTGAGCACATGGCGGGTGCCTACCCCGGGCACGTCGAAGGTGCCCGGACGGTGCGTGTGCCCGTGGATGAGTCGCGCTACGCCTGCTGATCGCATCGCTTGGGCGATGGCGTGGGGATGGGCGTCCATGATGGCCATTGCGGTGCGCGCCGTGTGTGCCCGACTTTTCGCGCGAAGGTCGTCGGCCAGACGTTGCCGCCAGGCGCGCGGCAGGCGGTTCGCGACGGCAAAGAAGGTTCGGCTTCGGAGCAGGGGGCGCACGCGCTGGTAACGCACGTCTTCAGTGCAGAGCTCATCGCCGTGGAGCAAGAGCACACGCTCGGCGCCGAGCGTGACGATTTCCCTCTCGCCGAGGAGAGTGGCGCCGCATGCGCGGGCGAAACGCTCGCCGAGCATGAAGTCTCGGTTGCCGCGCATGAGGGAGAGGGCGACGCCGTGTCGCGTGAGCAAGGCGAAGCGTTGGCTCACGCTCGCGGCGTAGTCGTCCCAGTCGAGCTGCGCGTCGCCGAGCCAGTAGTCGAAGAGGTCGCCGAGGACATAAAGTGCAGTGAGCGAGCGCGCTGGCCCCGCGATGAATCGCTGGAAACGCGCTTCGGTCTGCAGGTCGCCAGCCGAGAGGTGCAGGTCGGAGATGAAGGCGACTGTCACACGCCGCGCGCGAGGGCGAATCAAACCACGGTGGCGCGCTCGATGATCACGTCGTCACGTGGTACGTCGTTGTGAAAGCCCGAGCGCGTGGTGGGCACGGCGCGGATCTTGTCGACGACATCCATGCCGTCGCTCACATGCCCGAACACGACGTAGCCCCAGCCGTTGCCGCCTTCCTGCGAGAAGTCGAGGAAGCCGTTGTCCACCACGTTGATGAAGAATTGGCAGCTGGCGGAATGCGGCTCGTTGGTACGGGCCATGGCAATCGTGCCGCGCGTGTTGCGCAGGCCCGCGGCTGAGGCTGTCTTGCCCTCGTGGGCGATCGGCGCCCGGGTGGGCTTTTGCTTCATGCCGGGAGTGAAGCCACCGCCCTGGATCATGAAATCGCGGATGACACGGTGGAATAGGGTCCCGTCGTAATGCCCTTCACGTACGTACTGCAGGAAGTTGGCCGCGGTGTTGGGGGCGCCTGCCTCGTCGATGGTGAGCGTGATGGCGCCGTGATTGGTTTCGAGTCGGACGGTGGCCATGTTGAATTCCTTTGTCGTCAGTGTTTGCGTGTGCAGAGCGCGAGCGGGTAGTGCTTACTGGGAGACGATCACGGCGCGTTCGAGCACGATCGGGGTCTTCGGAACATCGGTTGGGAAGGGTCCACCTGAGCCGGTGGGAACCTCGGCCATCTTGTCGACGACATCCATACCCGAGACGACGCGGCCGAACACCGTGTAACCCCAGCCATAACGCGCACAGCCCGCCACGGGATTGGGCACTTTGCACACGGGCGGGACTTGAGCCTGTGCAGCGCTATGGTTCAAGAAGGCGTTGTCTTTGAAGTTGATGAAAAACTGAGCCGTGGCCGAATGCGGGTCGGCGGTGCGTGCCATGGCGATGGTGCCGCGGTCGTTCTTGAGGCCCGCCTTCTCGGCTTGCTCGCCTTCGTTGACGACTGGGGGACGTGTTGCCTTCTGCTTGAGCTCCTGGTCGAAGCCGCCGCCCTGCGCCATGAAGTCCTTGATCACGCGGTGGAAAACCGTGCCATCGTAGTGGCCAGCTTTGACGTATTCAAGGAAGTTATCGACGGTTTTGGGTGCAGCAGCGCGGTCGAGTTCGAGGACGACCGAGCCCAGCGAGGTCTTCAATTCCACCCGCGGCTTGGCCGAGGCTTGCGCGAACGCGGCACTGTTCAGCGAAAGCGTTGCGGCGAGGAGGAGGCTGGCAAAAAGGGCTGGACGCATGAGTGAGAGAGAAAGCGATTCGATGGATGAAATGCGCTGGCCGGACGGGTCGCGTGCAGGTGCAGCGATCGGCGATTGGCACGATGGAGTCAGGGAAGGCTTGCCGATTCGTGCATGATGCGCCAGCGACCATCGACCAACTGCCAATACTGACGCACACGATCGCGATGAGTTCCAAGAGCGCGATCGAAGGTCACGAGCGCGACACCGGGTTCTCCCGCCACCGCCATGGCCGAGACGTTCGAGATGGTAACCGGGCCTGCGGGAAGCGCGGCTGGGCGGGTTCGCGAGACCGGGACCACGCGTCCAGCGGCGTTTTGCTTCGCGTCGACCGTAGCGCCGTGATAGTGCTGGGCGATACGCGTGGCATCACCGGAGACGAAATCGACACGCCAGCGTTCAACCGCCGTGAGCACGCCCTGGCCGTGGCGCGCGAGGGTATCGCGGTCGACCCAGACCAACGCATCGGCCACGATGAACGGGGTGCGGCCGGGCACGATGTACTTTCCGATGGTCGCGAGGTCGGTGTTGGAGACGACGATGCAACCATCGCTCGCGCGGGGTGCACGGGCAAACGTCGATGGCGGCGTGCCATGGAGCCAGATACCACTGCCGGTGCGGCCCATGCGCTGGTCCCAGGCATTCGGAAAGTCGAGTTCAAAGGCGCCGCTGCCGTAGAAGTCGTTCAAGCGCTCGCGCGGCACCTGACCGGTGAGGATGTAGGTACCGGTGGGGGTCCTTCGGTCGCCTTCCCGGGCCTTGCCGATACCCAACCTGCCCACACTCGCGTAGAAATCGGCGATGGGCTGGAGCCGGCCTTGCCGGTTTTCGAGAACATGCAGTCTCGAATGGCGCGCATCCACCACGATCACATGCGGTATGTCGGCTGCAACGCGCCAAAGGCCCTCCGGCAGCCGGTCCTTCATGGCCGGGTCGAGCGGACGTTTCACTCGTGCGAGGGCTTCAGCGCGAAGGTCGTCGAGTGCCTCAGAGGCGCTCTGCAATGGCGGACGTCGTGTTGGAAACGGCGTCGGAACGGCGACCTGCGCCGAAAGGTGGTGCTCGGGAACGTTGCCGATTCCCGTGATGGCCCGGCTCCGGGCAAGTAACACGTCGCCCTTGATCAGATGCGCGAGCCGGTAATTCGGGGCCAACGCGATCATCTCGTCCACGGTACGTTCAGCCTGGACGAGCTTCCCTGCTCGGATCTCTGCGATGGCCTGCATGAGCATGAGCTCGAGGGCGGGGCTGGCCGCGACGGGCACGGTCGCGGCCACGCACGACATCAGCGCTGCCGCATGCAGCACCCGGCGTGCCGACGCGCGCGATCCGCGCCGGGGGATGACGGGGCCTGTGGGCCTCCTGCTCTGCCGGATGGGCATCAGCCGGAGCGCTCGCTCGTGATGAGCCAGTTGCCGCCCTCATTGACCAGGCGCAGCGTCTTGCGCGTGTTCGTCCGGAGTGTGTCCGACTGGTAGGACTGCCGGAACACCACGGTCGCCTCCGTGGGGCTCTGGAAGGTGACCTGCGGCGCAAGCACGCTGACCTTGATGCTCTTGGGCGTCGTGACTCGTTCACGACGGCGCTCGGCCCATGCCGCGCGTGACGACCCATCATCAGGTTTGAAGTTCTTCGAGTAGGCGGCAAGGTAGGCGTTTGCGTCGCGACGCGACCAGCTGGCAGCCCACGCGTTCACTGCCGCGAGGACCGGCGCCGGGTCGTTGGTTGGCGCCGCAGCGTTTGCCGATGCCGCCTGGGCGGGTGCAGGTTGCGCAGATGCGGGCGGCGCCTCGGCGCGTGTCGAGGCCGCAACGGAGGCGGCCTTGGATGCAGCGGCAGCGGCCAGCGTAGACGCAGGAGCCGCTGCGGACGGACTTGCCGCGGCAACTTGGGTTGTCGTGCTGCCCGTCGCCGCAGCCAGTGACGAACGCGGTGCCGTGTTTGCGCGGGGTTGTGTCGAGAAGAGGTCCCGAACGAGATTCAGCTTGGTTGCGACCTGCGTGTTGCTGCGGTCGAGCTGAAGCGCCTTGTCGTAGGCCTGGCTTGCGAGCTTCGCGTAGATGTCGCCCAGATTCTCGTGCGCGGTGGAATAGGTCGGGTGCGTCTGAATGGCGAGTTCCAGCGCGACTTTGGCCTTCTCGAACTGGCCTTTGGAGCTGTAGAGCACCGCAAGATTGTTGTAAGGCTCGGGCAGTTCCGGATAGTCCTCGGTCAGACTCTGGAAGGTTTGGATTGCGTCGTTCGTCTGTCCGAGCTCTGATTGCGCCACACCTTTGATGAACCGGGCGACCGGATCTTTCGGTCGGGTTGCGAGGTACGCATTGGCCCGATCCAGGGCCTGCTTTGGCTGACCGGCCTTGAGGATACGGTTGATTTCCTGCAGTTCCGGGTTGCTTTGAGCCGACAACGGCGTCATGGCCATCGCCCAGCCGAGTGCCACGAGGAGCCCGAAACTCCATTGCAAGAAAAGTTTTCCCTGTCTATCCATCACTGGAGCCCACCCACATACCTTTACGCGTCAATACTCCGGATTCTAGGATTCTGCGCGGCGAATGCGGTGAGGGGGCAGCCGCGCTGTTCTCATGTCCTTTCGCCTGCGCAGTTGCGTCCTCCAAGGTGCTGCGGCGACTGGGCGCTCAGGTGGCTGGGTCGCAATCATCCCGACGCCTGGGCTGCGCAACGGCTCATGGGGATGAGACATGACGGACAGGCGTCGGCGCGCACGATGGCGTCATCGGAGGCAGAAGCCAGACTGGGGAAGCGAGATCGGCATCGCTCGGCGCAGGCCCCGCAGGACGAGCAATTCAGCAGAACTGTCAGGAAACGTTGGTCATCGCCCT